>JAICGQ010000040.1 GCA_025923035.1 Pyrinomonadaceae bacterium
ATCCGGTTCCACGGATCATTCGGGTCAGCGGAATAAATCGACTGCGGATTGTCGGAAACAAATACGGGGGCGGGTGCGACGTGGCCCTTCTCCCACTGAGCAAAAGACACAGCTACGAGGATTAACATCAGAGACATTCCGCAGCAAAGTCTATTAATATTGCGCAAGACGCTCTCCTACTTTTCTCCGTTAGGCGAATATAGAATGCAAAACCAAAACGTCAAAATCGTTTACGCCGGACAACTCATCGACGCTGTCAGTGATCAGGTTCAGACTAATGTGTCAGTGATCGTTGAGAACGGTCGCATACGCGAAGTCCGGAATGGAAAAGCGACGTTGCCCGGCGCGGAGATTATCGACCTGAGCGAGTCGACTGTCATGCCCGGTTTTATCGACTGTCATACTCACACGACCTTCCAGTTAGACAAAGGCCGCGCACTGACGGATCTGTATCTCACCCGAAATGCGGCACTGGCAATCGAAGCAACCAACTACGTCCGCCGCACGCTGCTGGCCGGGTTTACCACGGTCCGCGACGTCGGCTCGGCAAACTTCATTGACGTCAGTATCCGCGACGCGATTAATGCGGGCCGGATTCCTGGTCCAAGAATGTACGTCGCGGCCCACATCCTCACGATCACCGGCGGACATGGCGATTTTTCGTGCGGTTTCCGCGACCACTTAATCGAAGAGCCTGGTATCTGCAACGGCGTCATTAATTCTCCGGGCGATGGGGTGCGGGCCGTGCGTTACATGATCAAGTACGGCGCAGATCACATAAAGCTCGCCGCGACTGGCGGCGTGCTTTCTCTCAACGACTCTCAAGCCGGAGAACAACTCACGATTGGCGAAATGAAGGCCGTCGTCGAAACCGCTCACATGCTCGAACGGAAGGTCGCGGCCCACGCGCATGGCAATGAAGGGATCAAGAATGCTCTGCGTGCGGGTGTTGATTCGATCGAGCACGGCACGTATCTCGACGATGAGACGATCGAGTTGTTCAATGAGACGGGCGCGTACCTGGTGCCGACGATCAGTGCCGGCAAATGGGTGGAAGCGAACGCGAAGGACTATCCGCCTTCCATCGCGGAGAAGGCGGCAGGTTTGGGTACGCTGATCCAGGAGGCGTTCGCGCGTGCTTATCGCCAAAAAGTGAAGATAGCTTTCGGCACTGACGCCGGAGTCTATCCTCATGGCAACAATGCGGGCGAGTTTCAATACATGGTTGAGGCCGGAATGGCGCCGATGGATGCGATCATGGCTGCGACGCGCAATGCCGCGGATCTGCTCGGCGTATCCACCATCGGCACGATCCAACCGGGACGTTTCGCAGACCTGGTCGCGATAGAAGGTGATCCATTAGCGGATATCAAACTCTTGCGTAACATTAGTTTCGTTATGAAAGGCGGGCAGATCTACAAACGCGACGGCGTCATGAACGTTGAACCTTACAAATAGTCCCAACCCCACACAAACCGGAAACTAATCCGCGGGAAAAGGAGTATTACGCTCCGGACTCCCGCTGTGAAAACTGCACTCAAGAGTGTTATCCAACTTCTGGCGCTGGCCCTCGTTTACTTTGTCTGTTTTGTCGTGGTCTCAGGGGCGCTGCTTTCGACCACGACCGAGCAACCTTCACCATCGGGTGCGGGTGCGGCGCTCGCGGCGATTCTCGTCGTAAGTCTGATCCAGGCAGCGGTCTGGACTTACGTGATACGTCGCTCGCGCTGGAACGGTTGGAAGCTGATCCTGACGGTTTTCTTTGTGACTTACGGCGTCGCGACGCTGATGCCGCAGATCGAGACTGCGTATTTCGTCACAGGCCTGCCGCCCGGCATGTTGCCACGTCTCTTCATCGCTGGATTGATTATCGCCGCAGTGTTTGCTCCGCTCGCAGTGCTGATTCTCGGAAAGATCAGATCACACTCAAACGGATCATCCGCTGAATCACGACTGACGATGCCTGCCAGCGCGTGGCTCGTTCGACTCGCGCTGATCGCCGTTGCTTACGTCGTTATTTACTTCACGTTCGGCTATTTCGTCGCGTGGAAAAACGAAGCGGTAGTGGCTTATTACGGCGGAAACGATCCCGGCAGCTTCATAACGCACATGAGAAACACCTTCCGCAGCGAGCCGATGCTATTTCTCCTGCAAGTCGGACGGGCTTTGTTATGGACGGCGATCGCGATACCGGTGATCAGGATGATGAAAGGCCAGTGGTGGGAAGCGGGCCTGGCCGTCGCCTTGCTGTTCGCGATGACGAGCGCACAACTATTGATACCAAACCCGCTGATGCCGGCCGAGGTCCGCATGGCCCATCTCGTCGAAACAGTGACTTCGAATTTTCTATTCGGCTGGTTAGTTGTTGCGATTCTTCTATGGCAATCGAAATGGCGCGCGGACGGGGCGGCCGGGATTCACGCCCGGTTGTAGTTCTCCATTCTTAACGACCGCGGCGCCGTTCACCAGCACGTACATCATGCCTTCCGCATACTTCGCCGGTTCGTCGTAGGTCGATTTATCAATCACACGCGCGGGATCGAACAGGACAAGATCCGCGTCGGCGCCGACACGAATGCGACCTTTGTTCTTCATCGACGGAACACGGCGTTCGAGTCGCTGCGCCGGCATCAGCGTCATTTTGCGCAGCGCGTCCATCAAATTCATCGTGCCGCGCTCGCGAACGTACCGGCCCAACACACGCGTGTACGTCCCGGCGGTGCGCGGGTGTCCCTTGCCGTTAGCTAAAATCCCGTCGCTGGCGATCATCGTCAGCGGACTCTTCAGCGCCGTCTCGACGATCTCCTCGGTCATCGAAAACACTGCGACCATTCCACCGGTCGCGCGGTATCGCTCAAAACTCTCTTTCGTCAACCGTTCGCCGGTCGCGGCCCATTGCAAGTCGCCATAATCAATGCCAAAAACTTCCTGCCAGCCCTCGTTGAAGATCGCCGACTTGATGTCGGTCATGCCGGCGATGTAGGGATAACACTCGGTCGTGACGTCGAGGTTTCGCGAACGTGCTTCTCCGATCATCTGAAGCAACTTCGGCGTCGCCTTACCACCCGTACTCTGGATATGGACCACGTGCAGCGGCGCGCCCGTGATCGCCGTCGCCGCAATGACCTCTTCGAGCGCCTGCGTGCTGCTTGCGGGTTCCTTCAAACCAGCATTGCGCATGTGAACGTGACACGACGCTCCATAGCGCGCGGCAACGCGGAACATTTCGAGAATCTCCCAATGTGATGCGTTCGGCACGTACTGAATGCCAAAACCGACCGCAACTGCTCCTCGCTGAAGACCTCGTTCGAGCTGCGTTTTCATCTCTGCGATCTCGACGTCGGTCGCGGCGCGGCGTGCAGCCTGGCCGCTCGGCAAAAACTCGGCCGGGTCGCGCATCGCAGCCATCCGCGCCGCGAGATGACCAACGCTGACTCCATAATTAATCAGCGTCTTTCCCTCACGTTCCGCGTACCAGCGATCGACGTCGCCGGCGCCGACTTCCAATTCGAGCGCCGTCGTCACACCGTCCATCGCTTTGAAGCGGTAATTCTCTTCGTTCTGTCCGTGCTGATGAAGATCGATGAAGCCGGGTGAGACCACGAGCCCTTTCGCATCGATCACGTTGCGGCCATTCAAACTCGCCGTTGTGATTGCTTTGATCGTTCCACTGGAAATGCCGATGTTCCGTACGGCATCGAGTCGCGACTCGGGATCGATCACGCGGCCATTCAGAATCACGACGTCGTAAACCTGATTCGCGGCAGCGGTACTCAAAAGCGGGACGATTAACGCCGCCAGCAGCGAGCACGCAATGATGTTTTTCAACATAAGTTGCCGGGATTGTAGCAGTAGACTTGCGCCGAACTGTGATACTTTTTACCGGCCCTATGTCAACCCCATCAGTTCTTGTTCGTGGTCTTGGACCAGTCGCAACGACTGCCATCGTCGTTGGAAACGTCATCGGCACCGGCGTCTTTCTGAAGTCGCGAGTAATGACCTGTAACGTCGGCACGCCGGGACGCGTAATCACAGTTTGGATCGTCGCCGGCTTGCTCTCGCTCGCAGGCGCGTTGACTTACGCGGAGCTCGCCGCGATGTGGCCACGCGCGGGCGGCGAATACGTCTTCATTCGCAACGCGTACAGCTCGCGGTTGGCGTTTTTGTTTGGCTGGATGCGGTTCTTCGCCTCAGGCGCTGGTTCGCTTGCTGCCCTCGCCGTTGGTTTTGCGATCTTCCTCAACGTGTTGTTCGGCGACACACTCAACGCCACCTATTTCGCTCTGAATCTGCCGGGTTATCGAGTTCCGTTTGGCAGTCTTCAGATCGTGGCGTTGGGCGCGATCTGGTTTGTGACGATAGTGAATTGCGCGTCCGTGTCCGTCGGCGGCAAGTTCGCAATCATACTCACAACGATCAAAGTCGGAAGCATCGTCGCACTCGGTCTTGGCGTACTGTTTCTGGCTACGGGCTCATGGTCCAATTTGTCGTTACAGGACACGGGCGGTGCATGCGAGGGAGTTGCAGGCGCAGCGCGCGGAGGCAGTGCCGGATTTGCGGCCGCGATGCTCGGAGCGTTGTGGGCCTACAACGGTTGGAACGAGATGACGTTCGTGTCGGGCGAAGTCAAGAATCCGCAGCGCAACATCCCGCTCGCGCTCGCCATTGGCATGATCATTTGCATGGTGCTCTACGTTTTTGTAAACACGACTTACTTCTACGTGCTGACACCAACTGAGGTCGCGAGTGTTTCGGCCACGTCCTCCGTCGCGGCCGTCGTCGCACAAAACTTCCTTGGTGCGATCGCGGTGAGCTTGATCGCAGCGGCGATGATGATCTCAACACTCGGCGCGCTGCACACATCGACGATGGCCAATTCGCGCATTCCGTTTGCGATGGCGAACGATGGTCTGTTTCCCAAACCACTCGCGCACGTTTCGGAACGCACGCGCGTGCCGGTGCGCGCGCTGATCGTGCAGGGTGTTTGGGCCAGCGTGCTCGCGCTGTCCGGTTCGTACGACACGTTGACCGATTACGTTGTTTTCGTGAACTGGATGTTCTTTGGGCTGGTGATTACGTCGGTCTTCCTTATTCGGCGGCGTGTGCCACGGTCGGAAGCTTCGTATCACGCGTGGGGTTATCCGGTGGTGCCGTTGCTCTTCCTCGCGACGACGGCGTGGTTACTCGTCAGCACTTTGATCACGTCGCCTGTTCGATCGCTGATCGGTCTCGGACTCGTGGCGCTCGGCATTCCGGTCTATCACTACTGCACCTTGCCGCGACCGGAAACCTCCCAAACCGTCTCAACTCGCTCACCGCGTACACCGTAAATCCGATTGTGCATGTTGACGGTGGTGCACACGTGATTCGGAATGATCTCGAGTCGCTCGCCAACGCGATACGCACGCGGCGAGCGCGCAATGTTCAAATTGCCATGTTCTTCCGACAACCGTTCCACCTCTGCATCAGGATCGTTCTTGACCATGCCGAAACCTTTACCGGCGGTGACCTGATGAGTATCGGAAGAAAGCGTTTTCGATCCGGCATCGACGATCGCACGTCCGGGCACGCTTGTGCTGACGACGGTCGTGATAACTGAAAGCGCGCAGTCTTCAATCGAAGCGACGCCGACACTCACCATGTTGCGGTCGTTGAAGATGTACATGCCAGGCCGAATTTCATTCACGCCGGTGAAGAGATGACCTTCGCGCGCCGTCGGAGTTGAACCACCACTGACAACGTCCACCCGCAGCCCGGCATCTTCCAACTTCGCGAGGGACGCTCCCAGAAAATCGTTCACACCGGCTCTCAACTCCGCCCGTTCCTTTTCCGGCACCTGAAGATGACCCGGAAAAAACATCAACCCTTTAAACTCCAACCCCGGAAGATCCGCAACCGCGCGGGCCACCGCCAACACTTCCTCTTCGTTCGTAACTCCGCAACGATGAAACCCGACATCCATCTCCACCAGGATCCCCACACGCGCGTCACGCTTTTTTGCCGCTTCCGAAATCGCTTCTGCGACTGCAACCGAATCGAGCGACACAGAAACGTCAGCGCGCGTGGCGAGGTCCGCAAGCTTCTCGGCTTTGCCGGTGCCGACGATCGGGTAAGCGATCAACATGTCAGTGATCCCCGCTTCGAGCATCACCTCCGCTTCACCGATCTTCGCCACCGTGATTCCGTTCGCTGACTGGTCCAACTGACGTTTAGCCAGTTCCGGAATCTTGTGCGACTTCGTGTGCGGCCGCAGGCGCAGGTTGTGACTGCGACAGTATTCGGCCATGCGCGAGATGTTTCGCTCCATCACGTCGAGATCGACAACAATGGCGGGCGTTTCCAGGTCAGCTATGAACAACGCGATCTCCCTCTCTCCGAGTCGACGCTAGACGTTCTTCGGCAAGACGATCCGCGGCTTTGTAAGTGGGAATGCCTTCGGCCGCCGCCATCTCGAAGATGTTGAAAACGGTGTCGTAGATCTCGTCGACCTTCGCAGCGGACTGCGCGGTATTCCAGCCAAGCAGATCGCGACAGCCGTTGATTACGCCGCCTGAATTCGCGGCATAGTCAGGCACGTAAAGAATGTCGAGCGCGGCGAGCTCATCGCCGTGACGCGGCTCGAGCAACTGGTTGTTTGCAGCGCCCGCGACGATCTCGACTTTCAACGCGTGGATCGTGTCGTCGTTCAGGACGCCTCCGAGTGCGCACGGCGCAAAGATGTCGGCGTCGGCGTAGTAGATGTCGTCGGGGCCCAAAGCCATTGCGCCAAAATCATTCACTACCTTCTCAACTTTTCCTTCATCGACGTCAGTCGCGAACAGATCCGCTCCGGCCTTACGCAGGTAAGACGCGAGATAATAACCGACGCTGCCGCAACCTTGAATCGCAACAGTGCGGCCCTCCAACGAGTCTGAGCCCCAACGATATCGCGCGGCTGCCTGCATCGCACGAAAAACTCCGCGCGCCGTGACTGGTGACGGATTGCCCGATCCGGACATCAATCCCGCTACGTACTGCGTCTCTTTCCGCACGTACTCCATGTCGTCGGGACTCGTCCCCACATCTTCCGCCGTGAAGTATCGCCCGCCAAACGTTTCGACAAACCGGCCATGCGCGCGAAAGATCGCTTCGCGGTCGATTGGTCCATTCTGTTTCAAAATGATCGACTTCCCGCCACCGAACGGCACGCCGGCAAGCGCGTTCTTGTAAGTCATCCCGCGCGCGAGCCGGAGTACGTCGTTGATCGCTTCGTCCTGGTTACGATAACGCCAGAATCGCGTGCCGCCGATTGCTGGTCCAAGAAGCGTGCTATGAATGGCTATTAATCCGTGATAATCCCCGTCGGTGCACGCAGCGAGCCGCTCGTGTCCCTTGATCGGCAACTCGTTGATATTCATTTCGGAATCCCTTTCTTAGTATAACGGCAGTGGTCAGTGGTCAGCAGTCAGTGGTCAGTGGTTCCAATTAACCCACTAACTACTGACTACTGACCACTGACCACTGACTACCTTTGTGAATCTGTACGCTCTCGTGTACTTTCTTGTTTCCGTAAACGCCCAACCGCCTTGTAAGGAGAAAACAATGGACCGATCCAAAACCTCTGTTCTGTTAATTGTGTGTGCAGCTCTCCTCGTTGCTGTTTCGTTTTCACGACAAGTTGCCGACGCTCAGGAAAAGCCGGCGGCTGTTACGTTTGAACCTATTCCCACCGGTGATTACCGCGTCGACGCGGGCCATAGCGTCATCGGTTTTTCAATCAAGCACTTTGAGATTTCGTTTGTGCGCGGACGTTTCAAGGATTTCACCTCGACGATTCACTATGATGCTGCTGACGTGACGAAGTCGACCGTCGAGTTCACTGCGAAAGTTGAAAGCATCGACACTGGTGTTGCTGGACGCGACAATCACCTTCGTTCCGCAGACTTTTTCGACGTCGCGAAGTTTCCGGAGATGACGTTCAAGAGCACGAAGGTTGAGAAGAAGGGTAAGGGTTACGTGCTGCACGGCGACTTCACGTTGAAAGGCGTGACGAAGCAGATCTCGTTTCCGTTCAATCTCATCGGCGCGGTTAAGGATAATCGCGGGAACGTGCGGTTTGGTGTAGCGGCAGAGACGAAGATCAACCGACGTGATTATGGCATTACGTGGGGTGCGAAGATGGCGAACGGCGGCCTCAACGTAGCTGACGAAGTGATCATCGATCTTCAGCTCGAAGCAATCAAGGCCGCCGCCCCCGCGACTACTCAGTAACACCGGAAAACACGGATCTCAAACAATCGCGTTTCGCGCGATGACCTCGCGATAGAAATCCGCGCTCAGCTTCGGCGTTCGCTTCTGTGACGCGTAGTCGACGTAGTGAATGCCGAAGCGGTTCGTGTAACCATCGGCCCATTCGAAGTTGTCCATCAAGCTCCACAGAAAATAACCTCGCACAGGGACGCCTTCAGCAGTCGCACGACGCAACTGCGTCAGATAACTCCGCAGGTACGTCACGCGATCGGTGTCGTAAACCTTCCCGTCAGCCGCGGGCTCGTCCGCAGCCGAACATCCATTCTCCGTGATGTAAATCTCTTTCGCGCCCCAAAGCTTCGCGACATGCCGCGGTCCCCAGTAAAGCGCATCGGGCGTAATGAACAACCACGGGGACGGCGCATGCGGAAACGACTTCGGATGCGGAACATGCGCGAAACCAGCAGGCGACGACTCATCAGCTCGCACAAACTGGTTCGTGTAAATATTGATGCCCACGAAGTCGAGCGGACTCGAAATGCTCTTCAGATCTTCAGGCGTGAACTTCGGCGCATCAGCACCATTCGACTTCAGATACCAATCCGTGTACTTCCCTTCCATGATCACAGTGAGATACTGCGCGTTCATCTCGCGCATCGCGCGTTCAGCCGCGGCAACATTCTGCGGCGTCTCGACAACCGGCACCGGAACCGTGATGTTCTCAGCGATACCAACCTTCGTCCCACTTTTCGCACTCGCGCGAATCGCCTGCACAGCGAGTCCATGGCCCAACACCGCGTGATGTCGCGTTTGATTCAGTCGCAGACCAGTGAGTCGTAATCCAGGCGCATGCACGCCCCAGCGATAACCGACCTCGATAAACGCACCGAACTCATTGATCGTGAAGATGTGTTTGACGCGGTCGGTCAAACGCTGCGCGACATACCCGGCGTAGTCGGCGAAGGCCTTTGAAGTTTCACGTCCTTCCCAACCACCGAACCGGTCCTGTAGCGACTGCGGCAAGTCCCAGTGATACAGAGTGGCAAAAGGCTGGATGCCATTCGCCAGCAGTTCGTCTACGAGACGATTGTAGAAGTCGAGACCTTTCGGATTAGGTGGACCATCGCCGTTGGGAAACACACGCGGCCACGCGATCGAGAAGCGATACGCCTTCGCGCCGAGCGCTTTCATCAACTGTACGTCGCCTTTGTAAAGATGATAGTGGTCGTTGGCGACGTCGCCAGTCGCGTTGTTCACGGTCTTGCCGGGCGTGTGTGAAAAGGTGTCCCAGATGGACGGTCCGCGGCCGTCTTCCTTGACCGCGCCTTCGACCTGATACGAAGCGGTCGCCGTGCCCCAAAGGAAGCCGCGAGGAAACTCGCGGCCCGTAGTCATATTACTTTGAGCTGATGCTGTTGGTCCAAGTTGCGGTAACTCAGTGGTAGCTGCAAGCGCTCCAACGCCCGCGAGCTTCGCGAATGTACGTCTCGAAAATTTTCTCTTCACTTAGGGGCTTCTCCTATTCTCATTTTCTCAACTCTCCAATTAACTCTTCCCGCTTGCGGATCTTGCGCCAAAACAAAACTACGTCCACGCGGAACGAGCGTCAACGTTTGCACCTCGCCACCCGGTCGCGTAAACAATCCTTTCGCGTCTGCGTTGTCAGTGCTGAACACGCGCAGCTCGACGTTGTCCCAATCCATGTCTTTCGTACTCTGCGCGACTTTCAGGTGCGGCAACACAGCGTGGTTCCGAACCAGCAGCACAACGGGAATCTGACCCGCCGGAATCTCGTGCCAACCGGCGCCCTGATACACGCGACCGCTTTGATAATCGATCCACGCACCTGGTGGAACATAAACCCGGCGCCGATCACCGTTCGTGAACAGCGGCGCCACCAGCAGATCCGTTCCGAACAGGTACTGATCGTCAATGGTCCAAGATCCGGGATCGTTAGGATACTCGAAGAACAACGGCCGCAGCATCGGAAAACCACGCGCCGACGACTCCTTCGCTTGCGAATAAATATAAGGCATCAGCGAATAACGCAGATTCAACGCGCGGCGGAAATCATCTGTCAACGCAGCGTCGAACTCCCACGGCTCTCTTGGCGGTATGCCGTGCGCGCGAGTATGCGAGCTCAGCACGCCCCACGCCATCCAGCGACGATACAGATCACGCGGCGGACGGTTCACGAAGCCGCCGACGTCGTGGCTCCAGTATGTGAAACCCGACAACCCGAGTGATAGACCGCCACGCAACGACCCCGCCATCGCCGAATCGTTGTTCTCAGCATCGCCGCCCCAGTACACCGGATAACGCTGGCTTCCGGCCCACGCGCTGCGCGCCCAGATAATGTCCTCGCCGGTTGTTTCTTTCGTAACGTCGGCGACGGCTTTGTTGTAACGCAACGGATAGAGATTGTGCTCGTACCAACCGCTCAATCCCGACGCGTACTGGCCCGTCAGCGGCGCCTGCTCACCGAAATCAACTTTGATCGCACCGACGCCGAGCTTCAGCACGTCTCTGAGTTTGTCCTGGTACCACTTCACGGCTTCAGGATTACTCAGATCGAGCGTCGCATCCTCAGCCGGCAGCCGTCCACCGTCGTTCTTGACGTGATATCCCTTCGCGACGACCTCGTTCCACAGTTTGTTCTTGCTCGTGAGATACGTTAATTGCCACAGCGTGATGCGAAAACCCTGCTGCTTCATGTCGGCCATCAACTTCGCCGGGTCAGGAAAACGCGTCCGCGTGAATTCGTAATCGCTGCGTCCTTCAGTTTCGAACCAACCCGTATCGATGTGAATTACGTCAGACGGAAGCTGACGCGTTCGCAACTGGCGAGCCACTTCGCGCACCTGCTGATCAGAGTTGTAAGTGACGCGACTCATCCAGAAACCGAACGACCAGAGCGGTGGAACAGGACTGCGGCCCGTCAGCGCCGTGTACTCAGTGAGAATGTCTTTCGGCTCGCCGAGGAAAATAAAAAGATCGAGATCTTCATCGCCTGAATAGATCGTGTTGTGCGCGTCGTAGGTCTTGCCGAAGTCGAACGTTAACGGCGCGCTGGTGTGCACAAACATGCCGTAACCGTTGTTGCTGAGAAAGAACGGGACGGGCTTGTACATCCATTCGTTTTGCGTACCCATGCCGTCGCGCGTGGACACCAGAACGCGTTGCCCGCGCTTGTCGAAGCGCGTGAACGATTCGCCGCAGCCGAATATTTTCTCGTCGTGCTGAAGCTCGAACGTCGCCGCGATCCGACGCGCCAGATCGTTGGAGCGGCGAACAAAGGAGAAAGGAATGGTGGCAAAGTAAGTCGCGGGCTCGCCGAAGTTCTGCGTGCGCGTCAGCAGGCGTCCGCGTGCGTCGTAAATCTCGACACGCCACGGTTGCTTGTTTATGCGCACGCGGCCATGAGCGCCGGTGTAAACGATCTCGCGATCGTTCTGTTCCACTCGCCACGAACTGTCCTTCGCAACTGGTCCAGCCAGCATCAGTGACTGACCGCCGGCGAGTGGGACCGCGCGCGTGGACACGCGCAGGCGGACCGTGCGCGGACTTACGAACGAGATCGCAAACGGCAGCGTTGGATCCTGATCGTATTCAGTGGTCGGAAACTCGGTGGCGCGGCCACGCATCAACTGGAGGTCGACTTTGTTGAAGGAAAGTGACGAATTGCGCCAGTAGCGGTCCCATTGCAGGTTGCCCTGACCGGTTGCGGTGTCGAATGAAGTGACGCGGCTGCCGATGAAGTAGACGTTCTCCAGTTTCTGAAAATCCTGACTGACGTCCGGCGGATCGCCGAGCACTTGCGCGTGCGAAACCGTTGCCGTGAAACCAAACGCGATGACGATGAGCAGACGAATTAGTGGTTGCATTAGCGCTGATGGCCCACGATGTCGAACGTAAACTCGATCTTGTTTCGTACCCGCACCAGGCCATGAAAAGCAGACGTGGCTTTGATACCGAAGTCGTCGCGATCGATCGAAAACTCACCGCGAGCGCGCATGTCGTTTCCGGTTAAGGTTACTTCGGTCGGGATCGTGATGCGGCGAGTGACGCCGTGCAGCGTCAGGTTACCGTCGATCTTCAGCTCGTAACGATCGGCGCCGAGTGATTTGCCGGTCACGCTCGTGCTTTTAAAAGTGATGTCGGGATACTTCTCAGGCTCGAGCACGATGTCGCGCAGTTCTTTGTTGATGATCTGCTTTTGCTGCTCGGTGAAAACGTCGCGCGTTTCGACCATCGATGCGGCTTTTGCGGTGATCTCCAGTGAAGCCGGAGTGATCGCACCCGGAGTTATTTGCGCTCCACCGGTGAATTCGCGAACGGCGACGAAGTGGTCCTTACCTTTAAACCACAGCAGTCCACCGGCGAATGCACGGGCGATGAATTTGCTTTGAGAAGAATCGAGCGTGTAACTGCGGCTGCCCTGGTTTCCCGCAACCAACGTAGTGACCGCCAACAGCAATGCGAGCAGGCAAAACTTTGAGATTCGCACAACTTTCCCCTGCGTTAGGCAGAACCGTCTCGGGGGAGTAGGGGCTTTCAGATTTAAAGATAATGTAATGCCTTAGACCACGGCAACAGCACGCTCGGTCAGAACTCCCTTTTCCAGATGTTGTTCGTGCGTCGCAAAACTTGCGGCGTGTGGATCGTGCGTCACCATGATGATGGTTTTGTTTAGATCGCGATTGAGAGTTGAAAGGATTTGCAGGATCTCTTCGCCGGAACGAGCGTCGAGGTTACCGGTTGGTTCGTCGGCGAGGATCAGGTCCGGATCGGTAACGATCGCGCGCGCGATGGCGACGCGCTGTTCCTGTCCGCCGGAGAGTTGGCGGGGCTGATGGTTCATGCGATCGGAGAGACCGACCAGTTCGAGTGCCGTTTCGACGTTTTTGCGGCGCTGGGATTTGTTCAGCTTCGTCAGCAGTAGTGGAAGTTCGACGTTTTCGAATGCCGTGAGCACTGGTACGAGGTTGAATGTTTGAAAGATGTAGCCGACGTGAGAGTTGCGCCAGGTCGCCATTTGGCTCTCGCTCAGGCCGGCGAGTGATGTGCCGAGAACTTCGACGGTGCCTTGAGTAGCGCGATCGATGCCGGCGAGGAGGTTCAATAGCGTGGACTTGCCCGAGCCGCTTGGGCCCATCAGCGCGAAGAAGTCGCCCTCGTGGATATCGATACTCACGTTATCCAACGCCACGATTTCAAAATCATCACGCACAAAACTCTTACTCACATTGCGAACTCTAACTATTGGTTGGGCCATGTTGTCTCCACTTCAGCTACTGGACCTTAACTCGATCTCCGTCACGCAATTTATCGGCGCCATTAAGTGCCACGGATTCGTTGCCACTCAAACCTTCAAGAACCTGATAATCATCGCCGATTTCGCCGCCTGCTCGGATGGCGCGCTGTTCAACCTTGTCGCCCTTGATCACGAACACAAACGCGCCGTTGTCCTTCTTCACGACAGCCAGCTTCGGCACAAGTATTCGTCCGGTCGAACTGTTTTCCTTATTCGCCGAATTGTCAGCCAGAAAGTTGACGCGCGCATTCATCTCAGGCCGCAGTTGCTGGTCCGGATTCTCCACCTTCACTTTGACCTGGATCGTCGACTTCGCGCGATTCGCTTCCGGCGCGATCTCCTCGATATAACCCGTGTACTTCAGATTTGGATACGCCTCCGGAATGATTTCCGCCTTCTGGTCCATCTTCAAACGCGAAAAGTCAGTCTGGCTGATGTCGAGCTCAACCTGCAGATCCGTCAGATCCGCGAGATCGACCACCGAAGTACGCGCACCCGAACCGCCAAACGCCGACGGACTCACCATCTCACCCCGTTCGACGATTCGCTCCAACACAGTTCCCGACACAGGCGCCTTGATCTGCGTCGCCTCCATCTGCGTCTGCGCGTACTCGAGCGCCGCTTTCATCTGCTGCACTTCAGCTTCGGCAGCGCGAATCTCTTCAGGTCGTGGTCCAATGTCAGTCATGGTGCTCGATTGCTTCGCCGCTTCCACCAACGCCGCAGCCGTGTCGCGTTCCGCCAACGCACGATCCAGTTCTGACTTGGACGCGACTCCATCGCGAAACAGCCGTTCAGTGCGCTGATACTCAGCCTCCGCGGTCCTCAACCTCGCTTCAGCCTGCAACACCGCGGCCTTGTCGCGCATTTTTTCCTGCGGCCGCGAGCCAGTCCGCAGTTGGTCCAACCGCGCCTGCGCCGACGCGAGATTTGCGCGCGCCTGATTCACCTGCGCGCGAAACTCAGTATCTTCGAGGCGGACAAGAACCTGTCCCTCCTGCACGAGGTCGCCCTTCTCAACTCCGATCCACGCAACACGTCCCATCACTTTCGCACCAACGGCGATCTTGTGATGGGCCACGACGTAACCCGTCGCCGACAGGATGCTGGCACCGGGCGTCGCGCCCGCACTCTCGACGCGCACTGTCGCCGCTGAGATCGTCTTCGTCCCGGAAAAAAGAAACAGGTAAGCGAATGCTGCCAACGCAACCAGCACAGCGATTCCGAGCAACAACAACTTCGGTGAGCGGTTCTTGTTTGCGGCCGACGGCGCCGGGGCGCGATCGATCTTCAAACTCCTCAATCGTTCATTGAGGTGCTTTTGATCTTCGTTAGACTGGGGGTTCGTAACCATTTTCAAAATTGACTAAGCCCGAAGCGCCTCGACGATCCGCAGTCGAGACGCGCGAATAGACGGCAGAAGAGATCCGACGAAACCGATGATCGCGCCAAAGAGCAGGCCCCAACCCATCAGGTCGAACGTCAGGCGAAAGTTGAAGGCAAGCTCGCTAAAGGTGGCCCAGTTTGCCGAGCCGGTCGAAACAAAGTTCAACGGCAACGCCAGTAGAATTCCAATCGTGGCGCCAACCAGTGCGACGGCGATCGACTCCAGAAGAAATGCAATCAGAATACTAAGCCGACCAAACCCAAGCACACGCAAGGTACCAATCTCCTTGGTGCGACGCGCGACTGCGGCATACATCGTGTTCATGCCGGCAAAACCTGCTCCCACGGCCATGATAAAGGCGATAAACACCGCCAGTCCTTTCAGCATGCCTGAGGCTATGCCCTGCTGATCCTCGTAAAACTTTCGTTCCGATAAAGCTTTCAAATGGAGTTTCGGATCGTCGGTGATGCGCTTCGACAAAGCCGCAAGCGTACCCTCGTCCCTTACACGCAACAACGCCGTCGAGAACGACTCGCGCTTGGTCGTGCTGGCCAGCGAGTTTAAGTCGACCCAGATCTCAGATTCGAATGCTTTGCCGGACGACTCGAACACACCAACAACAGTGTAGTCGGTCGTTTGAATACGAAACTTGTCACCGACATCGAGTCCCTGGAAACGTTCGCTGATTCTCTTGGAAACCACTGCTTCCGTGAGACCCGGCTGGAATGTTCGTCCCGACACGACGTTGAACCCGGAATGCAACTTGAACGACATCGGCTGAACGCCTCTCACCGTTACGTTCGATCCCTGGCTCATTCCTTTGCGCGGTTTGTAGATGAGCGTGATCATCTCGGCGCTGGCGAGTGGTTCATCGCCTTCGCGCACCACACCGTCGAGATAGCGCAGATCGTTGAACTGTTCGCGCGAGACGCTGCTGTTCAGCTCCGCCGTACTACCTTCACGCACCACGATGAGGTTCAACGGCTCGCCGCTGCTCGACAAAGTCATGTCGATGCCGCGGGCCAACGCCATCACCATCAGAAACACCGCGACAGTCAAACCGATCGTAAACGCCGTCGCGAGCGTGCTGCCCTTTCGGACGATCAGGTTTCGCAAGTTGTACTTGATGGGTAACGCCATTATTCAGTGCTCCGCAGAGCCTCCGCTATTGTTAGACCAGTGACCCGGTACGTTGAATACACCGTGCTGACAACGCCAACGAAGATCGACAGCACGAACGCGGCGATCAGAGTCTCCGGTTGCGGCACGAACATTACGAGATTCGGGATGTAGAGACTCATGTCGATCGAGCGGTACAGCAGTACTGCGCCGGCAAT
The DNA here is from genome assembly GCA_025923035.1 of Pyrinomonadaceae bacterium. Lineage (GTDB taxonomy): Bacteria > Acidobacteriota > Blastocatellia > Pyrinomonadales > Pyrinomonadaceae > PSRF01. The sequence goes on from JAICGQ010000040.1 coordinate 16,268, forward strand.
CCCGATCGCTCCTCCTACGACGGCAAGAAGTATCGACTCGCCGAGGAACAGTCCGGCAATCGTGTGGCGTTTGAAACCGATGGCCTTCAACGTCCCCACCTCCCTGGTCCTTTCACGCACGGTCATGGCCATCGTGTTGCCCATGACGAGTAGCAATGAAAACGTGATGGCTCCCATGATGGCGTAGAGAAACTGCTTCACGCCGCCCGTCATCGCTTCAAAACTTGCCGCGAACTCTCGCTCACTTTCGGTTTTCGTGGGCGCGTCGGTGTTTACAAACATCGCATCGACCTCTTGTCCGATGCGTGGCACATCTTCGGGCGACTTGGCCAGAATTGAAAACATTCCCACCTGGTCCTTGGCCCATTCAGGCGCCAACTCGCTCAGGTACTCATGATGAAAGAAGAGCGTCTTCTCGTCGCCGCCCGTGCAAACGCCGCGGATGATAAACTCGACGTCCTTGTTGTAGATCGGACTCTTCAGCGTTATCCGTTGCCCGGGTGTGAAGCCGTAGAGTATTTGCAGCTTCTTACCAATCACAGCCCCCTGCCGGTCCGCGGTAAACGCTTGCCACTCGGCATCGGACATCTTCAGCTCGGGGTATACCTCCTTCAACTTCTTCGCATCAACCGCGAAGTTGGCAAAGAAATTCTTCTCGTCTTTGTAGATTCCGCCAAACCACGTGAACGGCATCGCCGCTTGCACGCCCGGCACCGCCTGGATGCGCTGCAGATCGCCGATCGGCAGCAGGAATGCAAGCGAAACGGAGTGACGACTGAACAAGCGCGATGGATTACTCTCCTGACTGCCTCGCTCAAATTCCGTAAGAATTGTTGCAAGCGTGATAATCAGGAACAGCGAAACTACCAGACTCGATACGGTCAGCAGAGTCCGCCGCTTATTACGCAGGACATTTTTCAAAACGAGCTTCGCGAATTTCATACGCTCCTCAACTTGGAAACAGGCGGGAAACTGTATTTTGGAAACGATACGCCGAAGAGTACCGTTAGGTTTCCTGGATCCCTCCAGCAATTAGTCGAACGGCCGCCGCGGAGATCGACAGTTTTACCACGGATTAAGCGAAATTTGTTTACTGGGAATTGCTAATGTCGGTAACGGCGGTGCGAACGCGCGACGGCTTGCCGAATTCCGTCCAGGCGAAATGCACCTGGTTTCCGCGACGCGCCATGCGTGGGAAGCCGCTCGATCGAGAGATGTCAGTCTTCGCGATTACGGCAGCGGGTCCAAGCGAGCCGTCTGCGCGCACGCGCCGCACCTTGATCTCGCCGCCGTCAACATCACCCGACAGCCAGCAAACGAGCGCGGAGCCGTCAGGCAGCAGCAACGTGTCTACGCGCCCCACATTCTTTCCGTCGTCGATCTGAATCGGCTGACTGAAAGTCGCGCCCGAGTCTTGCGAAAACGCGATCTTCACGCGAGGCACATCGGCAACGGAGCTAAACCACGCGACTGCCACTCTCGAACCATCAGCGGCGATCGAAGGTCCGTTCACCGGGCAGCCGTTGATCTGCCAGTTGTCTGTGAAGACGGGTTGCGGCGTGGTCCAAGTGCCGTTTACCTGCCGCACGATGTAGATGTCGCGTACTTCCGTCGCCGATCGATCGCGGTAGACGGCGATCGGACCATTGCCAGTCACAGCAGCCGACGTCTGACAACATTCACACACGCGTTCATCGAGCTGCGTTTCGTCGCCAAGGTTCCCGTTCGCGTCGATTGCGGCGTAGCGAAGAGTCATGCTTTCGGAAGCGGGAGCATGCTCGTCCGTCTCTTTCATGTTCTCCATGTTGCGGCCGTCGAGCCAGATCGCGCCCAGGCGACCGTCACTCAGCGGAATCAGCGAGACGAAGCCGTGCTCGGTTAGTGTGTTGTCGCGGTGCGGGACGAGTGGCTTGCTCCAGGTGCGGCCGCCGTCTTTTGAAGTCGAGATGTTGACGTCGTAGGCGTATGTGGCGGTGGCGCTTTTGACCAACCAGTGGGCCGCGAGCGTGCCGTCGTTCAAGGCGATCACGGAGGGAAAGTCGGCCCAGTTGACGAACCAGTTTTCACCTTCGGCAACGGTGCGTGTCTCGCTCCAGCCGTTTGCTTCCAGCGTTGCGGTACGTAACGCATAACGTTTTTCGTTTAGCCTCTCGACCCAACTCAGGATCACGCCGTGCTGCGTCGGGGTTAGTTCTGGTTCGCGACTGTCGCCGTCTGTCGGCGATTGTGTTGACTTGATTGTGAGTGGTTGTTCGGGCGCAGCAACACAACCAATCGTCACTAGTGCAACTACGATCAGCAAAAAAAGGCGGATCATTTGGGTGAGATTTCCCGGCGCACGTAGAAGAGCAGATCGGTCGAGGGCGGGTCGATGCCGAGTTGCCGAATCATTCCCACCACTTGTCCACGATGCATCGTCGCGTGGTTCGCAACGTGTTGCATCTGATCCACCAGGCGCATCGAACTCGCATCGCCGCTCAGCAGTTTGAAATGCATTTCGGCGTCGAGTCGTGAATCGTCCAACTCTGACACGTATTGCGCCCGTCGTTCGACGACGTTGGCCCAGCGTCTTTTCAGCTCAGCGAGGTCGGCGCACGATTCAGTCGTCCACATCGACCACGCTTCAGCCCTGGCAGGCGAACGTCCGTGCCAACGTTCCAACCAGATCCATTCAGCACCCGCCATGTGCAAGAGCGTTCCGAAGATCGACCGGTGGCTGATACCAACGTCGCGGCGCAGACTCTCGTCCGGCAGTTTGCTCGTCGCGTCCATTGCCACCGCATTGGCCCATTCCGTGTAGTCAAAAAGATGTTTGATATCCGAGACGTTCATCGCCGCGATCCATATCACAATTTTGTTAATTCTTTCAAAGTAAACCTACCCACGCACTTCCGTAACAACTGGGTCATATAGTCCCCGCATGGCTTTAAGTGCGGAACTGGATACAAAGCTGCAGGATTTCATTCATCAATCGACATTCGCGACGTCGGGGGCGGTAGTTACCGATCTGGACGGCACCGCGGTTCATGAGTTCCAGGGGAAAATCATTATTCCGAAGGAAGTTGAACTCGGATTGATGCGTCACTATGAAAGCGGACGGCCACTCATCTTGAACTCGCTCCGGTTTCCTTTGTCGGTCATACGAACGTTCGGTCAGGATTGGTACAAACTCTCAAACGCACCGATTCCCACAGTAACGTTGAACGGCAGCTTGATGGGTTTCGTCAACAAAACTCCCGAAGAAGAGCTGGTGTTCGAAGAAGCCGCCGCGTTCCCGCTCACACCCGACGAGATTCGCGAAGCTCTCACGGGCGTTAAAGGACTCATCGACGGCGGGATCAAGAATATTCTCGTTTTTTACTACCCGCGCGACTGGCGCATCGGCGAAGTCATCTGGACGCCGGTGCCGGAGAACATCATTACGGTGAAAGAAAAATACCTGAGCGCGTCGGCAGTCACTGCAGTTGAGTTTCCGAAACTACAGGAGCAAATGCTCGCGGAAGACATTTGCATGATCTTCCTGCTCATCGACGCGCCTGAAGATCAACTAATGGCTTACCAGCACACCAAACGCAGCAACTTCATAACTCACAAGGGCGTCGACAAACTGTTCGGCGCGCACGCACTCGCG
>JAICGQ010000041.1 GCA_025923035.1 Pyrinomonadaceae bacterium
ACCAGCGATCGCCGGGAACAACTTGTTCATTCGCACCCGGAGCGCGCTGTACTCGTTCGGCACGAACGACAAGTAGCACGAGCGGCGGGCTGCGATCCGTGACCTGTTCGTATGGATTGCCCGCCACCGTCACCTCGCAGGCGCCGTCTGATGTGCGGCACGGCTTTGCCTCGCCGGCAGCGCTCGCACCAGCGTTGGGCTGTGCCATAGGTTCGGGCTCTGCCCGCGTGGGCCAAAGGCCGAACGACGGGCGTAGCCCCATCGACTTTGAAACCCCTCCGCTGAAGAAAGGCACGAAAGTTTTTCTAGTACCAGCGGAGCACGCTCAGGATATTCGAGAAGTCGTCGGTCCAGGCGTGCGAGCCGTTTCCTGGCTGGACCACGCGCCAGCGAGGGTTTTGGGCCAGAGCGTCGAATGCAGGTGAGTGCTGCGCCATCACCAGCCACTCCGAAGGGTCCTTGCCGATCAACGCATTGTGCTCGCCGTCAGCCAGACTCAGGCACGTTGCGCCGGTGCGTTTCGCGACGTCTGCCAGAACAGTGTCGAGCTTGAGGCTGCGATTCGAAATGTGAAATGCGAGCATTCCGCCAGTTGCGAGCTTCGAGGTGTAAAGCGCGATTGCCTCCTGCGTCATCAGGTGAATCGGAATGGCGTCGGAGTTAAAGGCATCGAGAACGATCAACCCGTAGTGTCGATCCGGCGCGTTCTGCAGTTGCAGACGCGCGTCGCCGAGGACGACGTCGAGCGAACCGGCCGCGCATTTTTGCAGGTAAGAAAAGTAAGCGGGAGTCTGGGCGATCGAGATCACGGCCGGGTTGATCTCGTAGAACGTCCAATGCTGACCGGGAAACGAGTAACACGCCATCGACCCCGTTCCGAGTCCGACAACCGCGACGTTCGGCGATGCCGCATTGGAATTAAACGCGTCGAAGATCTGCCCGAGTGGTCCCTCGCGATGAAAGTATGACAGCGGCTCCCGCTGGTAGGCATCCGCAATAAACTGGCGCCCGTGAATCGTGTTGCCATGAAAGAGAACGCGCGTCGACGTTTCCGGATCGAGCCGCACGCTTAGCGTGCCGAAGAAATTGCGTTCAGCATGCAAGGTGCGATTTTGCATCTCGGAGTAGACGACGCTCGCAAGCATCACTGCTCCCAGCGCGAGCGCAAATCGAACCGGACGATTCCGGAACCGGTGGTTGATGATCACCAGCGGAGCGCCGAACGCGATTGCCACAGCCACAACCGGACTCAGTTCCGATCCTTCAACCAGAAACGCCAGCACAACGCTCAGCACGCCGATACCCACCGGCCAAATAAGATCGAACATATGATCGACTCGCGAACCTTCGCGGATATCTTCAACCTGGACCAGGCACGCCAACACGATCACCAGCGGATACTCCACAATGCTGTTGAAGGTGATCGGCGCCATTAGTGTGTTGAAGAGTCCGCCGAGCATTCCGCCAATAGCCACGCACAAGTAAAAACCGGCGAGATGCGCAGCAGATGGACGGCCGGCGGCCAGCTTGTTGTGACAGATCGTTGCGGCGACGAAGAAGAAGCAGAGATGCACCAAGACGATGGCCGACGTCGGTTCGGTTGCGTTCGCCGCCAGCACCAACGTAAGGAGTAGCGCCAATCCACCGAGCGCGACACCTGAGAACCGTACAGGGATCAGGTGTCTGCCCGCGAACGCAAGAACGAACGTGACTAAGTAAAGCGCCAGCGGAATGGTCCATAGCAGAGGAGTAGGCGCAATCTCAGTCGTGATGTAATTCGTCACACCGAAGAGCAGGCTCGCAGGAATGAACGCCAGCAAAATCCAATACAAGCGCTGAGGCAAAGCCGGCGATCCGTTCGTCGATTCTTGAATCACCGCAACCTCTGTTTTCATCGACTTCCACAGCACCACCACACAACCGGCAGCCAACACCAGGAACGCAACGTACAGCCCCTTCCAAAGCCGATTCTGATTAGACAAACTCAACGCCGGTTCCAGAATCAATGGATAGCTCACCAACGCCAGAAGACTGCCCGCGTTGCTAACGGCAAACAGAAAATAGGGATCGCTCGCAGCAGCGTGACTCGTTCGTGTAAACCATTTCTGTAACAACGGACTGGTAGTAGAAATGATGAACGTGGGCAAGCCGATCGCAGTCAGCAGGTAAACGAACAGCCAGAGCGCAGGATTGTTTCGTTCGGAAATGGACGCGACGCTTCCCGAGGCGAGCAGCAGGTAAATGACTGAAAGAAGCAGCAGAACGATGTGCAGAATTGCCTGCTTGCGATCTCCCATCCACTTAGTTGTCACCAGCACGTACGAATAACCCGCCAACAACAACATCTGGAAGAACAGCATGCACGTCGTCCAGACCGCCGGCGTCCCACCGAGCCGTGGCAACAGCATCTTCGCGATGATGAGTTGCACCCAGAACAGCAACAGGGCGCTGAGAAACATCGTCGCGCCAAACAACACGACGACCGGCCGGGAACCTGACAACCCGTTTTTCGCTGCAGCAGGAGTGATGAAGGATCTCATGCAGGGCTGAACTAAAAGACGGGCAATTATACATACACGTTCTCAGCCGCGCTCACATTAACACCTTCGCGCTCAAATATTTCCTGACTCCGAGTTTCCGGCAACTGACGTTCTCTGGGTGATGTTTCCGCGTTCCCCGCCACAGATAGTGTATGGACCAGCAACGGTGAGGGATGGACCATGAAACGAGTAAAGCAAAACAGAAAAGCCCGCATACGCCAAATCGATCGTTTTCAACTGTACAAGCCGTTCATCTTTTACAGCGGTGTTCTCTGCGCCTTGCACGCGGCCGTGCTACGAAGCGAAGCGCCGTCGCTGCCGTTCGCCATGACGCTGCTCATGGTCGGTCTTCTTTCCTGGGGCCTCGTCGAGTACGCAGTGCACCGTTGGGTGCTGCATCGCGTGCCGCGCGCTCAAGGCTTCAATCTTCCCGGCAACCTGACGCATCTCCGCCATCACGACGATCCGCAGTCGCTACAGCGGTTGAACGTGCAACTGAGCGAGAGTTTGCCGATATGCATCGCCTACTTCGCCGCCGCATGGGCCATCTCAGGTAGCTGGCCGGCGGCGACCTGGTTATTCACCGGACTGATGGCGGGCTATTTCTTTTACGAATACCTCGACTTTCAGGCGCATCACGGCACGTCAGGAACGCGCCTGATTCGCTACTTCCGCAAGTATCACAATCAGCATCATCATTACGACGCCTCTGTCCGCTACGGCGTCACGTCTCCGCTCTTCGACTATCTCTTCGGCACGTTCGACCTCCCGACAAAGACGCGCCGGATCCGGGAACCGCTCTGGACTGGTCGACGCACGACCGGCAACAACTCCGCTGCATAACAGTTCGAGACAATAAAGGAGGCACTCTTATGAGGATCGCCATTATCAGCACCTACACACACCCGACACGTCTGGCGCGTAAGGAGCGCGGCGTAATGCAATCGTCCGTGCCTGAGCTGATCGCCTCGCTCTGTCCGGATCACGCCGAAGTGGAGATCTACAACGAGAAGGAAGCTGACATTCCACTCGATCGCGATTGGGATCTCGTCTTCTTCTCCTACTTGCACTCTTACTACGAACACACGAAGGTCCTATCGACACTCTTGCGCCGTCGTGGTGTAAAAACGGTGGCGGGCGGTCGTCACGCTCTTCACTTCGCGGACGACTGCGAAAATTATTTCGACTCAGTCGTTACGGGCGAGCCGGAATCCAACGTGCCTGCGTTGATCCGCGACTTCGAGCGCGGCAATTTGCAACGACGGTACAACCTGCCTTCGGCCGGACCCGCCGAGATCAAGCCATACCGTTACGATCTGGTGGACTTCCGGACCAACAAGATCCGGCTGCCCGGGATAGAGGCTTCTCGCGGCTGTCCGTTCACGTGCAACTTCTGTGTCCTGACTGGACATGAGAGTTATCGCTATCGTCCGGTCCAACACGTTATCGACGAGATCAGGTTCAAGATGCAGTGGAACAAAAACTACTTCGGTCTGTTCGACAACTCGTTCTCCTTTCTCGACAACAACCTCGGCGGCAACCCGCGCTACCTTCGCGAGCTGTGCCACGCGCTGATTCCGTTGCAGAAGACGTGGGGCTGCGCGTTGACTTTCAACGTGCTGAAGGATGAAGAGACTGTGAAACTGATGGCCCAGGCCGGATGCCGCTACGTCTACACCGGACTCGAGTCTTTGAACCCCGACTCAATCAAGGCGATGAACAAAGGTCAGAACAAGATCAGCGAAGTCGACAAAACGATTCGCCGCTGCTTTGAGAACGGAATCATGCTGTCGTTTGGGTTGCTTGTCGGCTCGGATGGGGATACGAACGAGTATCTGGAAAAGCTGCCGGAGTACCTGTCAGACCTGCACTATTTCAACATCACTTTTCTCGGAATCGTTTGTCCGTATCCGGAAACGCCGTTCTTTCGTCAGCTCGCAAACGAGGGCCGGATACTGCCGAACACGATCAGTCGCGATTACGACGGTTATACGTTGTGTCATCGTCCGCTCGCGTTGCAGCCGGCTGAAGTTATCGAGCACTTCAAACGACTGTGTCGTCAGCTCGGCAGTCTAACCAATGTGGCGCGCCATTATCGTTCAAAACTTTGGACCAGCGCGATGCCTCATTACAAGAAGGTGATCCTCGCCTCCGGGCCTGAGATTCTGAGCGTGCGAAACCCGATCAGCAATCCGAAGCGCAACTACATCGCGGGCTTCGATCCGATCGAAGAGTGGGACCGCAAGATGATGGAAGAACTATCGTTACCCAAAACCAGGATCCGTGTTCCTCTCCGGCTGTCGAGGAACACGGATCTTAAGCAGCTTTCACTCAGTTACTCCACACCCTGACCCAATCAACCTGCATCTGCTGCGGAAACACAGTGCTGGCGTTGGGAGGGCCGACGAAGTTTCCGCCAACCGCAACGTTGAGGATGATGAAGAATGGTCCCTGAAACTCAGACGTGCTGTTGATGCCGCCGGAGATATTCGCCTCCGCATACTGAACTCGATCGACGTACCACTTGATCGAAGTCGCAGTGCGTGAAATCGCGAAGGTATGGAAGCCGGCTGTAAGCGAACTGGAAGAATTGAAGATTCCGCCGAACGAGACGTGTTGCCCGTTCGTGTTGGCCCAGTGAATCGTGCCGAAGTTTTGCGACGGGTTCTGTCCCTGGATCTCCATGATGTCGATCTCGCCACACGAGGGCCAGCCAACAGTGCTGATGCTGTTCCCGAGCATCCAGAAAGCGGGCCAGATTCCCTGACCTTCAGGCGCGTTAATGCGTGCTTCAACCCAGGTGTTGATGCCGAAGGAACGCAGGCCCTGCGTCTTCAGTCGTGCTGAGGTGTATGCGTTTCCGCCGAAGTTCTCTTGTCGCGCTTCGATCGTCAACGATCCGTTGGCCACGCGCGCATTCACCGATCGGTTGGTGTAGTTCTGAAGTTCGTTGTTGCCCCAGCCACCGCCGCCGAGATCGAAACCCCAGTTCGCGGAGCTTATCGTCGACCCGTTGAACTCATCCGACCAGATCAGATTGGGAAAACCCGGCGGCGATCCGGCTGGAGGCTGTGTACCAACTGCGCCCCACGTAAACTGCTCCCACGTATTCGCAACCGTGCGATCGCTCACCAGCGGCGCCCATGAAGCACGGGCGAGATCCGCGGAAACAAAACGATTCGTCACTCTTCCTCGCAGCGTGAACGCGCCGCCCGCTATATCAGCCCACGTAAACTGCTCCCACGTTCCGATCGCCGGACGATCGGCAACCAGCGGCGCCCACGCTCCACGGTTCGTATCTGCCGAAACGAACAAACCGGTGCCCACGGATCTGAAGGCGATAAAACCGCCTCCCGCATCAACCACTTGAAACTGTTCCCACGCACTCGTCGTCGAGCGATCGGCCACCAGCGGCGCCCAGGCTCCGCGGTTCTGATCTGCCGACACGAATAGACCGGTTGCCGACGCGCGGATCCAGATTGTCTGGCCCACAGGCGCAGCGGCTTGCGCGGTCATAGTCAATAACAATGTAGTCAAAATTAGAAACGCTACGCTCGCGGCGCGTGGCAGGAAACGGCCGCTGCTCTTCTTAGTCTTCGACATGAGTGTGTCCTCCTCTTTGGGTGCTACGCCCCTCTTGAATGGCAACGTCATGGTTGTAGGGGAATCGGTGTTCAGGCTGACGTGCTGAGCGTCACGTGAGAACCAAACCTGGGAGGTCCTGAATCTGGTCGCGAATAATATCACTCCTCACTGCCCGCGAACACTATTCAAACAGAAGACCCTTTCGCCTCATTTTTCGCGCGTTACGGATCGAGATTTTTGAAACTGGAGCTTGCGACTCACTTGATGCTCCAAACCAAATCACCAACATCCTCGCTCTATTCATTCAAACCCACCCAAAAGGAGAAAACTCATGCAATCCATTTCCGTCAGCTTGAAGATGCGCTCATTGATGACCCTCTTTACTTTCGCCATCTTCTTCATACTGGGCACTTCGATCGCGTTCGCCGACCAACCAGATCGTCCGTTCGGCGACCTAAAGATTCTCGCGACCATTCCCTTTCCACCAGGATTCCCCGAAGGAATCGCAGTCAATGGCGACAAGGTTTACGTCGCTGGTCCAGCGAGCTTCGACACCGCCAATACACCGGCTTCGAAGGTCTTCGCGTATGACGCGAAAACCGGAGAACTATTACGCACTTATGAAATCACCGGCGAACTGACTCAGTTTCCACACGCCAATTCCTGCATCGCGTTTGACGGCGAGGGACGGCTCTACGTCGTGAATCTGCAACTCGGAATCGTGCGCCTCGATCTCGGCAGCGGCGCTCAGGAAACGTATGCTGCGCCTTTGCCTGATCTGCTTCCGTGTTCACAATCAGCGGCCCCGTGTTCACCGACGGCCGGCAATGCACCACCACTGCCGAACGACATAGCTTTCGACGCCGCTGGAAATCTTTATCTAACGGATTCGTTCCAGGCGACCATCTGGCGGATCGCGCCAGGTGGTGGCCAGCCGCAAATCTGGTTTCAGGACAGCCGGCTCGACACGCCCTTCGGCGCCAACGGTCTGCGCATCAGTCCTGACAACACGAAGATCTACTTCGCGGTAACGGCCGACGGCGTTGGACCATTCGGCAATTTTCTCGGCGGCAAGATCTACACCCTCCCGCTGGTTAATTCACCGGGCGCCGCCGATTTGCAGACGTTTTTCCAGTACAACGGAGAAGCGCCTGATGGCATCGCTTTCGGAAAGTCGGGCAAACTTTACGTCGCACTGGCTGCGCCGTTTAACTCGGGAATCTCGATTCTCGCGCCAAACGGAACAGAAGCTGCGCGTCTGACCAACCCGGCCGGCAGTCCCATATTTCCTTACGATTCACCTGCAAACGTGGCCTTTAGTAAGCAGGGATCGCTGGTCGTAACGAACCACGCCTTCGCGACGGCGATTCCGGCGAATTTCACCGTCCTCGACGTGTTTGTCGACGACAAGGAATTCCCGCTCGTGCGGCCGAACGTCGAGTAAGCCTTTAAATAAGACCGGGCAGAGGGACACCGAAGCTGTCTTGGAACAGCTTCGGTGTTTTTGTTTGTGAGGGTGGGGTGAAGCCAAGCGCTTCGTTGTTTCGCTACTTGTTATGCGGGTCCGGGTACAAAACATTTCCGTCCGCTGTCAGAAAAAAATCTGCGGCGAGATAGAATGGCCTCGGTAGCTGCTCGGCCGCACTAATTTGCCGGCGCACTGCTGCTGTTTCCTTCCTATTACTACCTGTTTCGTATTTTCAAAACGCTGTAAATCGCGCTGGTCCTTTTCGTTAACTTTTTGCGCGTTATGCTTGGGAACAAGATTTCAAGGATGAAGATCCAGATTAGCGAACACGTAGCGACATCAATTTGTTGGAAGCGCGTCAGTGTTTATGGTATAAACCCTGCCCCCCGACACGTCCCCCTAGCACGATAAATAAAGGAGTCACCCTCATGTTGAAGAAGTTGTGCACCTCGCTTTTAGTACTGTGTCTCGTTTTTCTTGCAACCCCCTTAATGATCTCGGCGCAGGTCGCCGGAACAGTTGGTGGCAAATATAAATTCATCATGGAAGATGAGTTGTCGAAGTCCATCGAGTTTGAGGCCCAATCGGACGAACGAGGTTCCGCGACAGGTTTCATGCTGTTCACGGACGACGCGAAATTCGTCGTTCAGGATCCGGACGGCGATGGCGAGCCACCAAAAGATGAGCCGGTGGCGTTTTTCATGAAAGCTGAATTCGACGCGATGACGATCGACAAAAACCGCGCGCTAATCAGCGGCGTCGTGAAAGACTCGAGTCATCGAAGCTACATCGGGAAATGGCTGCAGTTGGTGATCGAAGACAACGACGGCGTGGAAGTCCCGGACAGGTTCGTGTGGTCGTTTTGCGAGCCGGAGCCCGGCGGATGGATCCCTTCGGACGCGGAACTTAAAGACGATCAGGGAGCGTTCATGAGCTGGTGGGCCACCGACTTCGAACGAAAGGACGATATCGGAATACCGTCACCCAACCTGATTCCAGGCCTGTTGAAAGCCTGCAAAGCGCATTCACTTCAGAGTTTCGACTTCGCAGAATTTCTTAAAGGCGAAGGCGCAATTACGATCAAGCAGTAACTTTCGGTACGCAACAATCCGCAAGAATACACCGGGGGTGGTCAGGGTCTTTCAATTACGACCTCGATCACCTCCGTTTTTCCTACCATTCCATCGACGTCCGACGCGACCGCCTGGAGTTTGTATTTCCCCGGCGCCGGCCGCCACACACACTCGAATCCGGAGTTAGGCACGATCGGCTCTTTTTCTGTGCAATAGAGAACTCCGTCGATAAAGATGTCGATCTTCGCGATCTTCGCGGCATAGACGTCGTACTCATGCTCGGCTGACGGCACCAAACTGAGGGCACTAGCTTTCACTACCTTGCCTGGTTCGAACTGCTGCAAGTACTCGCCGTCATACCAGGCAAGGCTCGTGGTCGGAGCAGACGCGACTATGAATTCGACAGGTTCAGAACGCGTCGCAACACCTTTTTCGTCAACCGCAACGGCTGTGAGTTCACACTTGCGCGAACAGCTCTTCAATCTCACAACATACTGATCGTTCCCAATCGGTGTACCAACTCCCTCCCAAATATCGATTCCGACGGTCTTTAGTGGCGTGGACGGATTGGAGGCGTGAATTGTTATCGTGATCTCACCGTCCGCGCGGTTCAGTATGGCTCCGGCTTTCGGACCGGTTATTTCAACCTTCGCCGTTCCATTGACGAAAATCGTTGTCTTCTCGGATTGAACTCGTCCCAGATTATCGGTCGCGACGGCTTCTACATGACGAAAGCCAAAATCTACGTCCTTGTAAATCAACTCGTACTCGCCTTCAGACCTCAGTGTGGCTTCGCCTAATGCTTTGCCATCCGTCATGTCAAATAGCTCCACTTTCTTGATGAAGCCATCAGGGTCTGAAGCTTTGAAACGAATCGGTACCGTCGCCGCCGGACCGCGAATGTTCTGAAAGAAAGTGGGACTGAGAAACTCGATCACCGGTCCCTTGTTCTGATCCGGATGCACTTCAGTCGTGAGGGCCAAATGATTGTTCTCAAAGGAGCGATCCGGTTCGGTCGATCTAACGGTGAGGCTCTTGATGACGATCGGAATAGGTGGATCGCTTCCGGGAACCCAGCCATTCGCGGAGTTATGGTTCCATTCGCATTGCTCGATGATTTTTACGTCGACGCTGGCTCCCTTTTCCAACCGCGGAATCTTGCAATAGACATTTTGCGCCGACATGTTGCACTTCCCCTGCGTCGACTCCACAGAAACAAATTGAAAAGTGGGCTGTCCGTGCAAACGGATGGCTGTCGCCTCGTCGGGCCCATTGTTTCTAATCTTCAATTCATACGTGACCTTTCGTCCTTCGGTCACTTGCGCAGGGCCGGTCCCGGTAATCTCGAGGTCCGCGTTTAGTTTGTGCCGCGCCTTCGCCGGATCTCTTAATGCAACGAGGAGACAATTCGGATTGTCTTGCACGAAGCCGTGCAGCGTTTTCGATTTGAAATCTGGCAAGCGGTTCGTAAAGGCAGTCTCTGTCAGCCAATCTCGTGCGTCTTCGGAATCACGGTCGAGCGTGATATCGATCCACTCCGGCACTTTAGGTTCTGCCCAGTCCATCCGCGGATAGAGGATCCGCAGTTGACCAAAAGTCTCCTTCGTGCGAGCGGAAGGAAGGCTGAAGGTAATGTCGTTAAACCCGGCGAACGCAATGTCGGTTTCGACCACATAAATCAGGTTGTTATAGAGTGTGTAGCCGACAGGTAGCTCAATCTTGACGTTCAACTCCTCCGGCTTGACCAGGCGAATTTTCATCGTGCCCAGTTGATAGATTTCGTCGTTCTTGTAGGAAGTAATGCCCTCCCCTGTCGAACTCACGGTCGGTTTACCGCCGTTCATCGTCAGCAGTTCGACGCGCGGCCCGGACGACTTTTCAACTTCCTGAGCGAAAGAGTGATGGACCATCGTGAGCAGCATTACACAGGTCAAGAACAGCAGGCTGGCGTGATTCTGTCGTCGTTTGATTCTCATTCGCGGGGGACGGCTAGTTTTGCGGTCCACGAATTCAGAGGATAGCGCTCACGCAGGATCGTTTCAGCACTATACTGCGTCTCCTTGTCGTGCGCCCAACCGTCGCAGCCGTACTTATACTCAGCGTTGGCCTTTACCGCAATAAATAAAGCCTCCGGAAGACGCGGGTCGTCCGGCGAAGACTCGGCCCACTCCAGCACCTGCTTGCCCAGGTAACTCTTCCCGTCAGCGAGATCGATCAGCACGCGTCGTTCGCGAGCTGCTGCCTCAAGTTGGGCAGCCGTCAAGAAAGCAGGTTTCGGAACCCGTTTGGGAGCTAATTGACCTTCTTCGTTGTAGTCCTGCTCAGGTAGAGGGCACCACCACGCCTGTGCGAGATAGTAGTCCCCGCGATGAGCCGAGAACTGGACCGTCGACGATATATAAGGACTCAGTCGCGGTGTTTGAAGCAAAGCGAACAACGCAGCGTGCCGTCGTTCTTTCGCGGTCGTGGATTTCAGGTACGGCTCCAAAACGGATCTCATCTCCGGCGCGCGCTTCAGGACCTCAGGCGCGAGGTCGAGAGCGACTTTCTCTTCGTTCAGCAAGATCGCTCGCGTCCACGCGGCAAAGAACAGATTGCGTTTCAGATATTCGGAAACATTCGGATTGCGCGCTGCCTCAATCAACAGTTGCAGCGAGAAGTGCCAGTTCAAGAGCTCCGCAGTGGCGTCGTCGAAGGTGAGTTGATCGTCCCAGGGCAACAGGTCTTTGTACTCGTGCTCCAGGTCCTGATCGAATTCCTCCTGGGTTTGCGAGCTGGACTCGGGATCCCAAAAGCTCTTTTCCAGCTCGTACAGTTTGTGCAGGGTCGCGATTGTTCCGAACTTATAAAACGCAACGGGCTTTCGTTGGGCCGCCTTGAGAAACTCGTCCAGTCCACTAGCCAACTGCATTCGTTTTTCCAGAAACTGGTTTTGTGCGGAAATTGGAAGCAGCGCTGGTTGCGACAGGACTTCGTCGAGCAGCTTTCGCGCCGCATTGTGGTCGCCCATTGCAGTGTGCAACCGGACCAGGTGATAAGCGACAGTTGCGTAAGCCGGATCGGTGCGTGTGATCTTCGCCGCAGCGCGCATCAGCTCACGAACTCTGGGCGAGGAAGTCTCCGCCTTGATCAAGCTCGTAGCCAACCACGCAGGCGAACCGGTCTGGCGCCACCTCGATAATGCGTGACGGTACGCGTGCCCGTCATCTGTTTGCACCGTGAAGATCCAGTCACTCAGATCGTCGCCACGCAGGAACGGCGGAACTAAATCGAGCGGGAGTTGGACCGTCTCGTCATAATCACCTTCATAGCGCGCCCAATCTTCGCTTCGCAGCCTGCTGTTCGGACTCATTAACCGAGCCCGGCCCTCCAACGCACTCTTGTGCATTTCTCGTATTTCTTGTGTCTCTGCGGGAGTAAGGGGTCGTTGGAATAGTTTTTCGAGGTCGCGAACGATCTCCGCTTCGGGAGTGTCGTAGGCGACCGTCAGTCGAACAGGCCGGGTGTAATCGAGCCCGCCTTCCGGAATTTTCGGAAAATAGTTGATTTCAATCAGCTCACCGCGTCGGATCCGCTCGTACATCTTTTGCGTTTCGGCAAGCCGCGCCGCTTCCTCGGTTTTCTCGGGCGGATTCAGTTTCTTCAGACGCTCGTCTTCCGCTTTCAAAGCTTGCGTTTCGAATTTGTCGAGCAGCCAAACGTAGTCGATCAAATCCTGCCGCACATTCTCGTCGTTGCCATGGGCCAACGATCGCCCGAGTTCCACCGCTCTTTCCTCCGGACGCAAGTTGTACCTGACTAATCCGAGCAGCCTTACCGACGCCTTCGTAAACTTGCCTGCGCCGCCCGCGCTGAGCGTTTGCAACCGCGACTCGGCTTGTCCGTAAAACTCCCGTTTCTTTGACTCAGTGTCTTCCAAACTGGCCTGTCGCACGAGTGTGCGGGCGACGAGGTACGGGGCGATTTGCTGCCACGGCGATTCGTAATCGTTCGCGATCTTTTCGAAACGTGCCCGCGCCTGATCGAAACCGAGGGAATAGAAATGTGCCGCCGCGATCTGATAGTCGCGGTCCTTTCGCAACCAGGCCGGACTCTCCTGGCCCAACTCGGCGGGAACGTGTGAGCCGCCGGAACAGTTTTGAAAGACTGTGTCCTGCGCTGCTAACCAGGCGCGGACGTGCTTGTCTTCAGCGCCATATGTGGTAACGCGGTTCTGCAAAGTTTCCGTTGCGACCTCGAATGCATTCCGGGTGCAGTTGGGGAAGAAGTTGTAGCCGCCGGTGTGTTCTCGTTCGGTATAAACCTCGGCCGGGAGTGGGTCCTCTCCTACGATCGCTTTGCGCGCCTCAAGCCAGGCTTCGACGGCCGAATCGCCTTCATCCTCCGGTTCTTTTCCTTTCAATGCCGCAGTCAGATCGTCCTGCACGTCCGCCGAAAACGAGCCGCCGTTCAGAAAACGATAGGCGATCACGAGGGTCTTACGGCCAAAACTCGGACGCACGATTCCGATCTTACCGCTCGTGAATTCTCGAAACGGGATGTCGGGAGAGTCTTCGAAGACGAAGATCGGCGTCATGTATTCAGGACCACACGCGTTTCCGATGGGAAAGGAAGCGAGCAGCATCATTGCTGCCACGACAACAGTGAAAGTGCGATGCAGAGATCTCATTTTGCTTAACCTTTATTCGAGCGCCAGCACGTCTTTTTCGGTCCAGGCGCGAACGTTGAAGACGTACTGCCGCCGCGAACGATCGAATTTCGTTTCTACTGGTTCATCAACCGCGGTTCCGTAGCTGTGCCGGCAGAGTGGTTCGTGGAAGTCGTTGCCGCGGGCGAGAAACGACTTGATGGTCCGGTCGTCCGCGCCCATGCGAAAGATCATCGGCACTGCTTCATCAACGGGCAGGTCCTGGAGCCAGCGATCGCCGACACAGAACGACGCGAGCGCCGTCATCGACAGTGGAACGTCGTCCGGCAGTCTCTTTCGTAACTCCTGCAAGAGCGTGCGATAAAACTCGCGCTCGGAAGTGGCGGCGTCGTAGTCGATCTGGACGGCGGAAACGTTCTTGAGTTCGAGCGTTTTGAGGACGAGGTCAACCACTTCCGCTCTTTGCACTTCGTCGAGGGCCGTGCGTGTGCCGGTCGTTTTCTGCGACTCGATGCGCGTGACGGCGATAAGTCTTGTTTCGGGAGCGACTTTCAACGGTTGACGTCGCGGTTTGAAAACAACGTCATCGCCTTTGAGAGTCAGCGTCTGGGCCAGAAACGCAACCGCGAACTCGCGCGAGTCGAGAAACTCCAGATCCTCCGGTCGCTCCCACGCCCAGACGATTCGCTGCGGGAACCCGTTTTCGTTCAGGCGGTTCCGGCTTGCGACTTTCGACTTGTCGCACGAAAGGCCGCTGAGTGACGTCGCGAGCAGGACGAGAATGAGGAGCGTAGTTTTTGAATTCATCAATCGAGAACCACCGCGGCGAATCTTAGGTTAACGATTGATGCTGGTTTAACGGGCCGTCCTCAGTGGCATACGGGGACAACCACACTGCTGGTCTAAAAAACGAAGGGCGGCAACAGTGTGCCGCCCCTCGTTAGCGATTCTTT
Organism: Pyrinomonadaceae bacterium; assembly: GCA_025923035.1. Taxonomy (GTDB): domain Bacteria; phylum Acidobacteriota; class Blastocatellia; order Pyrinomonadales; family Pyrinomonadaceae; genus PSRF01. The sequence goes on from JAICGQ010000041.1 coordinate 14,268, forward strand.
ACGCGGTCGTTCAGCCGATCCGAGTCAGCCCCAAAACTCTGGGCCGAATCGCCGGGAGACGCAACCAGTTAGCAGAAGCGGTCGGACTGCCATCGCATTTGTCGCCGATGCCATCGTGATCCGAATCACGCTGGTTCGGATTCGCATCGACCGGACAATTGTCCTCGCCATCGAGCACACCGTCGTTGTCGTCGTCGACGTCGCAGCGATCACCGACGCCGTCGCCATCCGTATCGCGCTGGTTGGCGTTGGGCGTGAACTGGCAGTTGTCCTGACCGTCCGGCACGCCGTCGTTATCGTCGTCGCTATCGCAACGATCGCCGATGCCGTCGTCGTCCGAATCACGTTGGTTCGCGTTGGGCGTTAGCGGGCAGTTGTCTTGTCCGTCGTTAACGCCGTCGCCGTCGTTGTCGGGATCGCAACGATCGCCAATACCGTCGCCGTCCGTGTCACGCTGGCCCGGATTCGCGTCGACACGACAGTTGTCTTGTCCATCGGGCACACCGTCGTTGTCGTCGTCCGGATCGCACGGATTTCCCAAACCATCACCATCCGGGTCGTTGCCGTCGCACGGCGTCGGACTCGGAGACGGAGTCGGCGTTGGGGTCGGAGTTGGTGTGGGCGTCGGAGTTGGCGTCGGACACGTCTCGTTCGCACCTTCCGTATGACCGGCCACGACGAAAACATCGCTGCCTCCGGACGGCAATGCTTCGGCGAAGATTCCGATCTTGTAACAACCAGTCTGCTGGATGCCGAACAGGAACTGCACGCTGATACTCGCGCCGGCGGGCAGCGGTACGGCGAGGTTTATGTTGCCTGCCCCAAGTGAACTGTTGAAGCCGCCACCGTTAGGTTGCGACGGCGGTTGTTCGAGTGTCGTGCCCAGCACAGGCGCTGCTGAACCGTCTGTGCGCGAGACGATGATATTCACGGAAGTGCGCGGGCGCAGGTCGGCTATTCCGAACGGCGCGGGGAACGTCTCGATCTCCGCGACGCGGAACCGCAGTCGTGTTACCGGCGCGCCCGTGTTGTTGGTCCAGGTGCGTCTAACTGAAAGCGTTCCAAACGTCGAGTTGTTCGGCGGATCCGACGTGAAGTCGCGGGCGATGTTCGGCGAGACATTGTCAGCCTGCGCCGGATCGAATGGCGAGTGCGAGAGTCCTGAATCGTCGACCGGACTTGAAAGGTTTTCCGGACCGGCCACTCCGAGTCGTTGTCCCGCGCCCGCGGACGTGCCATTCGAATCGACGAAAACGAAGTCGACGGCGTTGTCGTTGGTGTCCTGCGGAATGCCTGAATCGCCGGGCGAGCAGACCGGATCGGCGCCCGCAACACTCACCGGACAATACGAACGATAGAACGAATAATCGATCGAGAAAGGTACGAGCGCGGGGTAGCCGACGCCTTCCTTGTAGAGCGTGTTTGCTTCGCTCGTGGAGCCGACGGCGTCGAGTCGCGTGGCCAAATTGTAGTTGGCGGCGTTGGCAGTGCTGAACAGCGCGATGCCGGCGTTGTCGTTGATGTTGAGTGAGAACGACGCGTCCGGTGTCGCGGTGGTGCCGTTGCCGGCCGGATAAGACGCGAGTGAGTAACCGATGACGTTGGCACAAAGGAAGTGTCCGCGCGCCGGGATCACCGTGCCGTTGGGGATGAAGCAACGGGCCACGCCATCAGAAGCGGCAACTGAATAGCCGGATGACCCGTCGGACGAGGCAACTATGTGGGCCGAGCTGGAGTTGTTGTAGATCTCGACGAATTCATCGTTCGCGCCGTTTGGACCACGCACGCGAAACTCGCTGATGAGCAAAGCTGAACCACCGCCCTGTCCACCAACGTTTACGACGAAAACGATCAAAGGAGTTGCGACCAGAAGAACGAGGAGCAGAAGGGTTGTGTTGCGAAAACGGGTGGTAGCTTGTTTGAGCAACTGATGAAGGTGAAGATTGGGGTTTCTAAAACAGTTGAGACACTTCATTTAGTCCTCCGAATTCGAGGCATCAGATCGATGCCGGGTTGAGATGTGGGGAGCCCATAACGATGGTGAGTGGCTGTCTTTTTTTTACTTACTGCTGTGTGAGAAATGACCTCGCTGGGCTTTTGTTCTCGAAGTCGGTTGATGCACTCGGTGCGGCGCGGATCATATGCCGCTGTCAGGAATTGTCAAATTAAGATTGTGTGACAAATCCGTTGCCGCGGAAGTGGCTGTCGTTCGCGATGAACTGTGATAGAGTTTTGGGCCTCCGCGTTGCTCACCTGAGATCGGAATTCAGTTGAAGGAGAGTTTTATGAAAGTGTTGGCTGTTTCGTTCGTCGCGATTTTCGGACTGCTGGTGCTTTTTCAATCCACGGATGGATCATCGGTAGCGACGTCGGAGGCGGCGGCGCGTGTGCCGCTCGAAAACTATCTTCAAGGTCATGCGACGGGCAATGGCGACTTCATGCGCAAAGCATTCCATACCGACGCGAAAGTCATGGCCTTTCGTGACGGCAAACTAACGAACCTCACGGCGGAAGAGTTTGCCTCGCGTTTCAACGGCAAGCCCGCGGCTGACGAGGCTCAGCGCAAGCGTCGCATCGAGCATGTCGAAATCACCGGTAACGCCGGCGTCGGCAAGATCGTTCTCGACTACCCAACCGTTACTTACACGGATTACATGTCGCTGCTGAAGGTGGGCGACGAGTGGAAGATCGTGAACAAAGTCTTCTACGCCGAACCGAAACCGAAGCCGTAAACGTCTGATTGATGGGTAACCGATCCGGTTCGCGTCCGAGTTATACGCGCAAGTTCGTGCTCACGAGTCTCGTGGGTCTTGGTGTGGTGTTGCTAATCGCTGTTGTTGGTGTTCGCGCGTGGGTTACGAAGCGGACGGCGGTATTCACGACCACTAGCTCCCCGCAAAATACTTACTCGGTTAACCTCAAGGGCGCGAAGGGGCGGCCGCTGCTAATACCGTACTGGGTCAGCGCTGACGTTTATAAAATCGGCGAGCCGTATGTCACTGACGTCTTGCTGCATCAAGCCTGGGATGCTTTTGACTTATCGTTTGAGTTAGGGTTCCCCGACATAAGATGGCCCGCAAACAACGTCGTCGAGTTTTATCGTGAAGAATACTTCGAGGACGGAAGCGACGTCTTGATTGTGCAAAACAGGAGCGGCAAAAACCTCAGGTGCGTATCGATTGACGCAGTGAGTAAGTTCCTCGTCATCGACATGAGGCCCGGAGCTTCGCTTTCACTAAAAGCGCCAAAAAGCAGGGGCGACGTTCAGTCGATCGATCTCGAAGGCGTAATGGATGATGGGACCACGATTTCGAACCAATCCGTGAGTTTCAATCGCACGGGTCGCCGAGCGTTGGATTGCACCTATCTGGTATCGATAACCGAATCAGGCCCTACGATCGAAACGAGAATGACCGGCTGCCAATAGACACTGACCTGTTGCCTCAAATTATTTCTTGAACAGCTTTGCGAACGCGGCGCGAGCGTCAGTCGGTGGACCGGAGGAAGTTTGCTTTTCGACGACGGTTCGTGCCGCAAACAGTTCGCACGTGTTGCGTGCGTTCTTGTTCACGATCTTCACCGTGATCGGTTTACTACATTCAAATCGCGCACTCGGATCGAAGTAAGCGCATTGACGACACGTGTGCAGCTCGGCTTTGCATGTTGGACACGTGCTCTCTGCGCCGGCGTTGGTGGGTACCTTCGCGCCGCACGATGTGCACTTCACCGCCTCGCCGTATGCCATCATCTTCGGCGAGCGCGGTCCTTCACGTTCGACAGGTTTGGATTGAGGTTTTGGTCTTTGCGGCTCCCGGTCGTGATCCATGTAGCCGCGCTGGCGGTATTTGCGGTCACTCATGCCGCAAATTATAGCAATCCGTGTTTCCTAAGACCTAAGAAAACACGGATTTAAAACGAGTGAAGAGGCCGACAAGAAAACAGCCGAGACATTGATCTCCAAAGGATGTAGTCACGACCCAGCATTCGGCCCCTCCGGTTTACAACGCCACCGACTCGATCACGTCGATCCAGTAGTCGCCGTTCAGCTTACCGCCGGCGAATTGCGAGACCACGTCAAACACCTGGTCCGAGAATCCGCCAACGTTGAGAATGTCCTCACGCTCGGTCGCCTGGAACGTCATGTAAGGCTGAACGTCGATACAAACAAGACGCGCGTTTGGATTGATTTGCTGGAACAAGTTCCATTCTCTCATCAACCCCGTACCAGCACCTCCGGCGGCATCAACCCACGATTCGTAATCAGAAATAAAAATCACGAGATCGCCGATTGCCTGACGGCCGTTTAGCCTCTTCAGCGGCGCGCTACAGTTCGTTCCGCCGCCACCGATCGCCGCGAGCTTCGACGCGTTCGTCATCACGCTGTCGCGCGCGTTGAGCTGGACCTTTACGACACCCTGCTCAAACGGCAGCACTTCGGCACGTGGGTTCTTGCGCACAACGGCTGCGGCAACGAGTGCCGCTACGTCAATACAACGTACGGCCGTCGTCGCGCCCTGGCGCACACCCGTCATCGGTGACGACATTGAACCTGACACGTCAGGACAGACGTAAACCTGTCCATCGATCGCAGGGACATTGGCGATCGCGATCTCCATTGCATCCTGGAGCGCTTCACAAATCACCTTCGGCATGTCGCTGTTCGCCGCGGCCATTCCGTACGCAACCAAAAGCTGGTACGGGAACACACGGGCCTTTGCGATCATCTTCGGGTCGCGCAGACGATTCGCGATCAGCTCAGCCATGCCCGGGTCACCAAACACACCGTGACGTGCAAACGTGTTCAGGTTCATGCGCGTCATCTGCCACGGCGCCCGACGCGCAATGGCCGTCCAATCCTTCTTGCTCAACGGCAGCGCCGTCAGCATCTGGAACGGAACGTCCGGAACTTCGAGCGCTTCACCATACTTGAACGCTTCGAATTTGCGAGCGACTTCGGGCAACTTATCGAACGCGTAATCGCGGCCGATGAAGTAACCGAACAATGCTTCACGCGATTCGTCCTTTGGTTTCGGGTGGACCATCTTCAGGATGTCGCTGAATGACGGATCCTGGCCCACGTTTGACTTGAACAACGTTGCCGGATCGCGAGCATCGAGCCACTCGCGAACCAAACGCTTTGGCGCCGTACCAAGAGACTTACGTCCGACCATTCCCGAACGCATGATCTGCACGAAGTTGCGCAGCATCTTGCCGTTGTCGATCACGCGCGGGAAGATAAGGTTTAGCAGTTCGCGGTTCTTCACCGACAGGACGGCGCAAAGCAGCGCGGGCATGTCTTTCATGTAACCACGCTCGCGGCAGAACACTGCCGTCTTCGCGATGAACTCGCCGTCGAGATCAACACACAGTTGCAGTACCTTCGCCAGTTGGTCTGCGGCAGACGCGTAGAACGTCGCGTTCAAACAACCCGTTGCCGCGTACTGGGCCAGTTGGTGCTTTGGCGAAAGCGAATACGCCGGCGCGAGCTCTTCGTTGATCGCATCCGTTGGCGGCACGAGCT
>JAICGQ010000042.1 GCA_025923035.1 Pyrinomonadaceae bacterium
GTTGCGCTTTTCCCAACGCGTTGTGCCGACCGGATAAGTTCCATCTTCGGGAAACGCACTGACCGGAAGCAGATCGCCACGACCGGCTATCATCTCGGCAGTCACGTTTCTCACAAACTCAGGTGCGTCAACAGGTACTTTCGACGTGAGACGGATCGCGCTGTCAGCCCTTTGCGGAACAACTATCTCGCGCAGATGAGCAAGCGCAGCGTCGACGGCGGCGAAGTTTTGTCGCACGACCGGCTCGCCGCGTTTTCCGTAGCTTTTTCTAATGAACTCCTTGATTTTTACAATCGCCTCATCGCGCGGCAACACGCCGCTTAGCGCGAAAAAGCACGTCTGCATGATGGTGTTGATGCGGTTACCGAGATGGCTCGTCTTCGCCACGCCACCAGCATCGATTGCGTAGACTCTGAGTCGTTTGTCGATGATCGTCTTTTGGACCGTGTTCGGCAGATGGTCCCAAACTTTCGACTCTTCATACGGGCTGTTGATCAGCAGCGTCGCGCCGTCGATGGCCGCGTCGAGCACGTCGTACTGACTGAAGAACGAAAACTGATGTACGGCGATGAAGTTGGCGCGCTGAATCAGGTACGTGCTTTTGATCGGACGTGGACCAAACCGCAGGTGCGACACCGTCATTGCGCCGGCTTTTTTTGAGTCGTAAACGAAGTAACCCTGCGCATAATTCGGAGTCTCTTCGCCGATGATCTTGATCGAGTTTTTGTTGGCACTGACCGTTCCGTCGGCGCCGAGGCCCCAGAAAACCGCGCGCACCTGATCGCCGGGTTCGGTGCTGAATGACGGATCGAACGGGATACTCGTGAACGTAACGTCGTCGTTGATGCCGATCGAAAAGTGGTTCTTCGGATCTGGTTTGCTGAGTTCGTCGAAAACGCCTTTTACCATCGCCGGCGTGAACTCTTTCGACGACAAACCGTAACGGCCGCCAATGAGGCGCACGCCTTGAACGAACGCGGACGTCTCGGATATTGCGGCAACGACGTCCTGGTACAGCGGCTCGCCAGTGCTTCCGGGTTCTTTCGTACGATCCAGGACCGCGATTGCTTTCGTCGTCGTGGGTAAGGCTTTGATGAAGTGAGAGATTGAGAATGGACGGTAGAGCCTGACTTTCAAGAGCCCGACCTTTTCGCCACGCTCGCAGAGTGCTTCCACCGTTTCGGCCGCGGTTTCGCAGCCTGAACCCATCATCACCAGCACGCGCTCGGCGTTCGGATCGCCGGTGTATTCGAACAGTTTGTATTGCCGGCCCGTGAGCGCTGCGAAGCGCGCCATCGCTTTCTCTACGATCGCGGGAGTGTTCAGATAAAAGGAGTTGGCTCGTTCGCGAGATTGAAAAAAGACGTCCGGGTTTTGCGCCGTACCGCGCATGACGGGGCGATCGGGCGTCAGCGCGCGCGCGCGAAACGCACGCACCAGCTCCTGGTCCATCATCGCCGCGATCTCTTCGTCGGACAGTCTGGTGATCTTCATCACTTCGTGTGAGGTACGAAAGCCGTCGAACACGTGCAGGAACGGCACACGAGATTCCAGTGTGCTGGCCTGCGAAATCAATGCGAAGTCCATCACTTCCTGCACCGAGTTGGCAAACAACATGGCCCAGCCGGTGGAGCGAGCAGCCATTACGTCGCTGTGGTCGCCGAAAATCGAGAGACCGTGCGTGGCGATGGTTCGAGCGGCGATGTGGAAGACGGTGCTCGTCAACTCGCCGGCGATCTTGAACATGTTGGGAATCATCAACAGCAGGCCCTGACTCGCGGTAAACGTCGTCGTCAGCGAGCCGGACTGCAAACTTCCGTGGACGACTCCCGCGGCGCCGCCTTCCGATTGCATTTCGCGCACGAGAGGCCGCATGCCCCAGATGTTCTTTTGATTTGCGGCAGACCAGGCGTCCGCCGATTCACCCATCGCTGATGACGGCGTGATCGGGTAGATCGCGATTACTTCGTTTGTCTTGTAAGCAACGTGCGCGGCGGCTTCGTTGCCGTCGATGGTTACCCGGTGGCTCATTGGTTGTGACTCTTTACAAAAAATGAGATCGATACTGGGCCATCGATCTCATTTAGGAAAAATTGAGGAGGAGCGAACCAGCAACGGAAACCAGGCTTGAGTGCCGCAGCTAGTATTATTTACCGGTGGCTATTTGAATGAAGCCCTGCTGCGGTTTCGTTGTTTGACCTCGTCCGCTGGTTTCAATGACCGTGTTCGCTCGCTCCTCCTCGATCTGTTTAATTCTGTCGCGTAGCCATCTACCAACTTCCCGCTCGAGCTTGGCCTGGTTGTCCTGAAGCTCCAGATCCTCGATGGTCTCGCCATCAGTGTTTAAAGGAATGTGGTGACAGGGGATTTCGGCTGTTCGATGTTCCGGGGTGACAAAGTCGAGCAGATGGCACTCGTTGCACGGATGAGCGCGATAGGGGTAACCGTAATTAATGCAAGATAGGGAATCCTGAAAAGTAGACTTGTTGTGCCAGGGTGTGCGGACCGATCGTCCGTAACCTCCGCTCTCGATGAAGTCCAACTCCTCCTTCAAGACTTCGAGAATATCGCGCTCATCCGTTGTCATGGCGTTAAGTCTCCATTTTCTCCGGTCTTGATGGACAACCGTTGTTGCCGTCGTTCCGGCGATTGCATTCCCACTCGTGAGCAGCGCAAGCAACATGCCACTAGACCAACGCGCTGTTTATTGAATGTTCGGAGTCTGCGGGCGCGGTTGTGAGTAACATTTCGCAAACGATGGGCGAAAGTCCTCAACCGAAGTCCCGGCGCGTGCCGCCGTTACCGACCGGCGTGCCGGAATGAATATTGCGACTCGGGTTCGGCGGAGGTTGAGGCTGAAATGATCAAAACGTTGAATGACCAGGACGCACGGAAGCTGTTTGAATCGGCGAGGGTGGCGCGATTGGGATGTATCGTCAATGGCGAACCGTACGTCGTTCCGATCAGTTGCCTGCTCAAAGGTAACTATCTTTACAGCCACTCTCTCAACGGTCTGAAAATCTCAGCACTCCGTGAAAACCCCCGCGCCTGCGTGCAAGTCGACGAAATCGAGAGCGAATTGGAGTGGCGCAGCGCGATCGCCTTTGGGAGATATGAAGAGGTGACCAATCCGAACGAGCGCGCTGAAGTTCTCAACAAACTGTTCCGCGCGTTTCCACTGCTGACCCCGGTCGAATCGACGATCGCACGCGACGGTTTGGCTCAGGAGGTGATCGTCTTTAGGATAAGGATCGACCGGTTGACAGCCGTATCCGAAGAATAAGGGCATAAAAAACAAAGAATGATGAACTCTAAGGCAATGCATCGCGACGGCGACGTCGTCTTGCGCGATGGCTCGACTGTCCGGATCCGTGTGATGCGTCCTTCGGATGAGGCGGGACTCTGTGAGCTGCTCTCTTCCCTGTCGGAAGAGTCGCGCTGGCTGCGCTTTTACTGTAATCAAAACAGGACCGCGATCGCGGCGGAAGCTCATCGCGAAGCAAACCTGGACCACGCCTTTGGGTTGATTGCCGTGAGTGGCGAGGAGCATGTGGTCGGCCACGCTTTTTACGTTGCTACCGGCGATCACCGTGCCGAGGTGGCTTTCACGATCGCCAACGAGTTTCAGGGTCGCGGACTCGGCAGCATTCTATTGGGCCAACTCGCGCAGGTGGCGTCGGCGAATGACATCGAGATCTTCGAGGCGGAGGTAGTGGCGGCGAACCACCGAATGCTGCACGTGTTCCGCGCATCGGGATTTCCGATTGAGGTCAGCGCCAATGCGGGACAGCTTCGCGTCGTCTTTCCCACCTCGTTCACCGCTGAAGCCCGGAAACAGTTTGAACGACGAGAGTCGATCGCGGCAGTAAATGCATTGAAACTCTTCTTCGAGCCTCGCGGCGTGGCAGTCATCGGAGCTTCGCGCCAACGCGGAACGATCGGCGGAGAGATTCTGCACAACCTGCTGAGCTACGGATTCAAAGGACCAGTTTATCCAGTTAATCCGTCTGCCACAGTGATCGAAAACGTTCAGGCGTACGCCTCGATCGAAGATGTTCCCGGTCCAGTCGATCTTGCGGTGATCGTGGTTCCGGCGGCCGCGGTGGTCGACGTCGCGTCGGCGTGTGCGCGAAAAGATGTGAAGGCGTTGGTCGTGATCTCCGCCGGATTTTCCGAGACAGGCGCCGAAGGCAAAGCCCGCCAGGCGGAGCTGGTCGCAGTGTGCCGCGGCGCAGGCATGCGACTGATTGGTCCAAACTGCATGGGGATTGCCAACACCAATCCCGACGTGTTGCTCGACGCAACGTTTGCGCCCGGATTTCCGCCGCGCGGCCGCGTTGGTTTTTCCTCGCAGAGCGGTGCGCTCGGTCTCGCGATCATGGAGTTTGCCAGCTCGCTCAATCTCGGCATCTCGACGTTCGTTTCCGTCGGCAACAAAGCCGACATCTCCGGTAACGATCTGCTTCGTTACTGGGAATCAGATGACGACACTGACGTGATTCTTCTGTATCTCGAGTCGTTTGGTAATCCGAAGAAGTTTTCGGAGATCGCGCGTCGCGTCGGACGCAAGAAACCGATCGTCGTCGTGAAGAGTGGACGTTCAGCCGCGGGCGCACGCGCGACTTCGTCACATACGGGCGCGCTGATCGCAGCGTCGGATGTGACTGTCGATGCGCTGTTTCGACAAGCGGGAGTGGTACGCACGGACACGCTCGCGGAGCTGTTCGACGTCGCTTCATTACTCGCGAATCAGCCGCTTCCCATTGGCCGTCGAGTCGGAATCATCACGAACGCGGGCGGTCCGGCGATTCTTTGCGCCGATGCGTGTGAGGCGCGTGGAGTCGAGGTCCCGGTTTTATCGAACGACAGTCAGGCGCGGTTGCGTGAGTTTCTGCCTGCCGGCGCGAGCGTCGGAAATCCGGTTGACATGATCGCGTCAGCGCCTGCCGAACATTACCGGCGCGCAATCGAGATCGTCGGCACTGACGAGAATGTTGATTCGTTGATCGTGATCTTTACGCCGCCCCTCGTAACCCGCGCTGACGATGTGGCCCGCGCAACAGTCGAGGCGATAGAGCAAATCGACAATCACAAACCGGTATTGAGCGTTTTTCTGTCTGCGCATGACGCACCTAAGGAATTGCGAACGGAAAAGATTTCTATTCCGTCGTATTCGTTTCCCGAAACGGCGGCCATCGCTCTCGCGCGTGCGACACGCTACGCACAATGGCGTGAGCGACAGGAAACTTACCCGCCACGGTTTGAAGACATCCGCACGGACGAGGCTGCGGCGGTCGTGGCCGCTGCACTGGCGCGAGGAGAAGGTTGGCTGACGCCGGACGAGGTGGCGCAGATCTGTTCCTGCTACGGATTACCGTTGATCGAGCAAAGAGTCGTTGCAAATGCTGAAGACGCTGCCGCGGCAGCCGCGGAAATGGGTGGAGAGATTGCGTTGAAGGCTATTGCTCCGGGATTGGTCCATAAGACCGAAGCCGGCGCGGTTCGACTTCGTTTGCCTGACGCTGCCGCCGTCCGCGCAGCCGCACGCGAGATGAGCGAGAGTTTAGCGGCACATGGTCATGCGTTATCGGGTTTCGTCGTTCAGAAGATGGCGCAACGAGGCGTAGAGATGCTGGTCGGTGTCGTACACGATCCGCAGTTTGGTCCAGTGGTGGCGTGTGGCGCGGGTGGCGTGCAGGTCGAATTGCTGAAAGACGTTTCCGTACGGCTCACACCGCTTGCAAATGAAGACGCCGTGGAGATGATTCGCGAGCTAAAGACTTATCCGTTGCTGACGGGCTTTCGCGGCAGTGCTGCGGTAGACGTCGGTGCACTCGAACGGGGATTGTTGCGTGTGAGTGCGATGGTGGAGGACCTGCCGCAGATCGCGGAACTCGATTGCAACCCGTTCGTGGTCCACGAAACAGGAGCAACGATCCTCGACGCGCGCATTCGCGTTACGGCGGTGGAGCCGCGACCACTGGTTGGCGTTCGCAGGTAATCACACGCCATCAAGTCCAAAGAAACGCCGTAAAAGATCGCCGGTCAGATACGCTAGCGACGCCGCGATCGCGCCGACCAGTAGCGTCGTGAGCCCTGAGTGCCACCACGACGAGGTGGACCACCTGCTCTTGATCGAACCAATCGCAAAGAAAACCACGCCCGTCAGCGCCATCGAAACAGGAAACGATCGCGGCGCTCCGAACAAGTACGGCAACAGCGGAACTAAACCGCAGATCAGGAACGCCAGGAACGTACTGAGCGCCGCAATCCACGGCGAACGGACCGCGCGCGGTAGACCATACTCGTCCATCAGCATCGTCTGCACCCAACGCTCACGATCCGACGTCACCAATTCGACGATACGCTGAAGGTCTGCGCCTTCAAATCCCTTGCGTTCGAAAATCTGCCTGACTTCTTCCCGCTCGCCTTCCGGTTCCAGCTCGATGTGACGATGTTCGATGTGTTCCAGCCGCCGCCAATCGTCGAGTTCGGCTTTCGTCCCCAGATAGTTACTCGCGGCCATCGAGAATCCATCCGCGATAAGGTTCGCGAACCCCAGCACGAGGATCACCCAGTGTGAAAGCTGTGCCCCGGCAACTCCGGTAACGACGGCGAGGGTCGTCACCGAACCATCGATGCCGCCGTAAATCCAGTCACGAAGATAGTTGTGCGTTGGACCAGTTTCGAGCCGCCTGCGAATCGCCTCAGGCGAGTGTTCGTGCTCCATCGACTCCGTTGCGGCCCTTCTATTCGTTGAATCCGCGTTCATGATTATGATTCACTATCACCGATGCCGGTTAAGAATACAAACGAACAGATTCTCGTCGTGGACGACGATCAGGCGATTCGCTGGACCTTGCGCGAAGCTCTGCAGAGTTGGGGGTTCGAGCCGCTCGAAGCAGGGACCGTGGCCGAAGCCGTAAAGGTGTTCACGACGGATCTACCAGCAGCAGTCCTACTCGATATCGATCTTCCGGACGGTTCCGGGCTCGACGTCCTGCGCGAGATTAAGCGCGAACACCCGGACGCGATCGTGATCATGATCACCGGCAACGTTCAGATTGAGAACACGATTTCCGCGTTGCGCGGCGGCGCTTACGACTTCATCGGCAAACCGATCAACCTCGAAGAGCTTCGTGTCACCATTCGCAACGCGATTGAAGCCCGGCACTTGCGACGCGAAGTCGAGCAAGTCAGAAAAGAACGGGCGCGTGAGTTTAACTTCCGGCTGATCGTCGGCGAGTCGCCGGCGATGAAGAAGATGTTGAACCTCGCGGCAAAAGTCGCCGAAAGCGAAGTATCCTCAGTCCTGCTTCAAGGCGAATCAGGCACCGGCAAAGATCTTGTCGCGAAAGCCATTCACTACGGATCGCAACGAGCCGAACGACCATTCGTCGCGATCAACTGCGCCGCCCTTCCGGCAACGCTCATCGAGTCGGAACTCTTCGGTTACGAAAAAGGCGCATTCACCGACGCCAAAGCGCGCAAGGAAGGACTGTTTGAACAGGCGGAAGGTGGAACACTGCTGCTCGACGAGATCGGCGAACTCGAGCTGTCGCTGCAGGCAAAACTATTGCGCGTGCTCGAAGAAGGCGCGTTCCGCCGCGTCGGTGGTCTAAGAGACATTCCCCTGGACGTGCGCGTGCTGGCCGCGTCCAACCGCGATCTAAAAACAGAAAGCGAAGCCGGACGTTTCCGGCTCGATCTCTACTATCGTCTTTCGATCATTCAAATAGACATACCGCCACTGCGCGAACGAGGCGACGACGTGCTGCTGCTCTCAGACTTTTACATCAGCACGATCGGCCCACGCTTGAAAGGAAACAAACAGATCACCGGACTGGCGCCGGAAACAAAGGAAGTGTTCAGAAAGTACAACTGGCCCGGTAACGTTCGCGAGCTGCGCAACGTCATCGAGCGCGCGCTGATCCTGGAAGACAGTGACGAAATCACGACCGAGTACCTGCCCGGCGGGTTGATCACATCGTCGCGGCTGTCTCCTCCCGGCGGCGCTCCGCAAGTCTCGACTCAATTCGTCTTACCGAACGAAGGCATCTCACTCGACGAAGCGGAACTCTCATTCGTCCGCCAGGCGATCGAGCGCAGCGGCGGAAACCAAACACGCGCCGCGGAACTGCTCGGTATCTCACGAGATCAGCTAAGATATCGTCTCAAGAAACTCGAAGACGCTCGCCTGGCAATCGCCGACGCCGAGACGTGATCTCGTAATTTCGATGGCCACCAATCCCAAAACGGTCGATAACCAACTGCTTCCGGAAGAAGCGTTACTGCGCTCGCAAAAAGAGCTGGCCGACATCAAGTTTGCCCTCGACGAATCGGCCATCGTCGCGATCACGGACCAGCGCGGCATCATCAACTACGTCAATAACAAGTTTTGCGAGATCTCGAAGTACTCGCGCGAAGAACTACTCGGCCAGGATCACCGCATCATCAACTCCGGTTACCATCCGAAAGAGTTCATTCGCGAACTATGGACCACGATCGCGGGCGGCAAAGTCTGGCGCGGCGAGATTAAGAACCGCGCCAAAGACGGATCGTTTTACTGGGTTGATACCACGATAGTTCCCTTTCTGAACGCGGAAGGAAAACCGTATCAGTACGTCGCGATCCGCAACGACATCACCGAACGCAAACGCGCGGAAGAGCAGATTCGCGAACAAGCCGCGCTGCTGGACCAGGCGCAGGACGCCATCATGGTCCGCGATCTGGACCAGGTAGTGCTGTTCTGGAACAAGGGCGCCGAGCACATCTATGGCTGGTCTGCTGAAGAAGCCGTCGGCAAGGACGTACGCAAACTGATTCTCAAGCAGCCGTCAGAAATATTCGAAGCCGCGCAAAAGACGGTGATCGAGAAAGGCGAATGGATCGGCGAGATGCACCAAGCTCGCCGCGACGGTGAGTCGCTGGTTATCGAGAGCCGCTGGACATTGGTGCGTGATGAAAAAGGCGTGCCGAAGTCGATCCTCGTAATCAACACCGACATTACCGCGAAGAAACACATTGAGTCGCAGTTTCTCCGCGCCCAAAGAATGGAATCTATCGGGACGCTCGCCGGGGGAATCGCGCACGATCTCAATAACGTTCTGTCGCCGATCCTGATGGCGATCGACATGCTGCAAATGCGGACGACAGACGAGTCGAGCCGCAAGTGGCTCGACGTCCTGCGCACGAACGCCCAACGCGGCGGCGACATGGTGCGCCAGGTGTTATCGTTCGCGCGCGGTGTCGAAGGTGAGCGCGTCGCTTTGCAGCCGAAGCACATGATCAAGGAGATCATCAAGATCCTGCGCGAGACGCTGCCGAAGTCGATCGAGATCAGTTTTCAGATTCCCAACGACCTGTGGATTATCTCGGCCGACGCCACTCAGCTCCACCAGGTGCTGATGAACCTCTGCGTCAACGCGCGCGACGCCATGCCCGACGGCGGATCGATCTCGATCACCGCCGAGAACGTTTTTCTCGACGAAAACTACGCGCGCATGCACATCGAAGCCAAAGCGGGACGCTTCGTGATGATTGGCGTCTCCGATACGGGACCGGGAATGACGGCGGAGATTCAGAGTCGAATCTTCGAACCGTTCTTCACCACCAAGGAGATGACCAAAGGCACCGGGCTCGGTCTCTCCACCGCGCTGACGATCGTCAAGAGTCACGGCGGCTTCATTAACGTCTACAGTGAACTTCACAAAGGCAGTCAGTTCACGGTGTACCTTCCGGCGCTCGATAACGCGGGCAGCGCCGAATCCGGAACAGCGCAGGTCGATCTGCCGTTGGGCCGTGGAGAACTCATTCTGGTCGTCGACGATGAAGAGTCCATTCGCGAGATCACGCGCGGGACACTCGAAACGTTTGGTTACCAGGTGCTGACTGCGAGTGACGGCACCGAAGCACTCGCGCTCTACGCGGACAAGAAAAACGAGATCGCCGTTGTGCTCACGGACATGGTGATGCCCTTCATGGATGGTCCGGCGACCATCCGCGCCTTACAAAGAATGAACCCGCACGTTCGCATCATCGCGGCGAGTGGTTTAGGCGCCGGACAACGTGCCGGCGAAGGCGCGCTGGAAGGCGTTTCTATTTTCCTCAACAAGCCTTACACCGCCGAGAAGTTGTTGAAAACATTGGCGCAAGTGTTGAAAGAATAGATGCGGAAAATTCAACCGCGCCTGCGCAATACCCCGCAACTCACCTCGTTTCTGCGTCGAACCTCAAACTAAAACCCCTGCAAATCTCGTGGTACGGGTCGTGCACTGGCCTCAGCTCAGTCGCATGACCGTTACGTGCGATTTCAGGAGTAAGGACACGACGGCGATGGCAAAAGTTTTGATTCTGGGTGGTGGATTTGGCGGTGTGGTGGCCGCCGAGCGACTGGCCGCGCTACTGAGCGACGAACACCAGATTACGCTCGTTTCGCGCAGCCGTAACTTCGTGTTTTATCCGGCGCTGGTGAGGCTCGCGTTTGGTAAATGCGGAAAAGATTACGTCCGCTTCGATCTGCGTCACACGATGCTGAGCCGTCGCATCAACTTCGTCGAAGCAGAAGTCGCACACGTCGATCCGTTCGAACAGAAAGTCAGCATCGCGCACGGTCAAGTTGAAGGAAAGCTTCCGTACGACTATCTCATCTTCGCTCTTGGACGCCGGCTGGCGACGGAAAAGATCTCCGGATTTTACGAGCATGCTCATCACCTGCTGAACGTCGACAAGGCGATTCAGTTTGGCAAGGCCGTCGCGGAGTTTGAGGCAGGACGAGTCGTTCTCGGGCAATGTCCGGGCGCGCGGCTTCCGGTGCCTGTTTACGAATCGGCGTTCGCGTTGGCTGGATTGCTTGAAAACAAAGGCAAGCGCGACGGCGCCAGAATCACGGTCGTCACGCCAGGCACTCTCGAAGCCGAGCTCGGCGATGCCGCGGCTGCCGCTGCACTCAAGCGATCGTTTGACGATCGCGGAATAGAGTTACGGACCAACTTCGGTATCGCCTCGCTCACAAAAGATTCGGCGAGAACCAAAACCGGGGAGACGATCGATTTCGATCTGCTGATGCTGGTCCCTCCGTTTCGCGGATCTTCAGCCGCCACGTACATGGGCGTCACCAACGACGAAGGATACGTTCACGTCAACGTGAACATGCGCGTCATGGGCCAGGAACGGATCTACGCCGTCGGCGACTGCGTCGACTTTGTTGGACCAAAGATGGGGCACATGGCTGTTCGTCAGGGCGAAGTCGCGGCGACGAACCTCGCCGCCCAAATCGAAGGACGCAAACCGGAGTCGGTTTATTCGCACGAGATGCGGTTCGTGATCGACGAGGTTGGAACAGGCAACGGCCTGTACCTGCACAAAGACATTTGGGGAAACGATCCTGCAGCCGTCAAACACGGCCGGTTCTGGAATTGGGCCAAACACATTCAACAGAAATATTGGGAAGCCAGGCATTCATAGTTCACCAAAGGGGGCAATTATCATGGAAGAGAATCGCACAATTCATCTTATCGACGTACCGATTGGCGGAGCAGCCGGTTTCATCTGGAACCGGTTACACGGAGAGCGCGAAGAGATTTGCCGCGCGCTGCTCAGTGAGCAGGGATCGGTTGCCGACGAACGCCGCCAGTGGCTTCAGGCGCGCTTGCGCAGAATCGACGATGCTCTTGATCGACTGATGTCGGGATCCTACGGCAACTGTTCCAAGTGCGGACTGGCAATCGAAGCAACAAAACTCGAAGTCGATCCGGCCCTCGCGCTGTGTCTCAATTGCTGGAATGGTGAGACGGCTACTCCGACGCGCGCGCTGATCTCCTCCGGCGATCTCATGCTCCAAAGTCTCGCACCCTTCGACACGATTCTGCTGCGAACCCACAACAGCGACTATCGCATCCTGTTGCTCGATCCGAACACGGGACGCGCGCTGGTTGAAGGCGGCGACTACATTGTCGAACCGACTGAAGCATTGGTGCGAGGTTCGGCTGTTATTGGAGACGCGTTCAAGAACGGAACAATCAGCGTCGGGAGCCGGCTGGAAATGTGGGTCGGTGAAAGAGCGTTTCTCACGTCGCCTGTCAAAACAGTCAGTGTGAAGCACAACGGTGATGCCGAATCGGTGCAGGACATCTCCGCCGCATTGCATTGAGCCGAAACGAGGGTGCACCGAGAAAGCAGTACGACAATGAAAGCGAACGTTTTTCACGGCAAGAACAAGATTAGGGTTGAGGAAGTTGAGAAACCGCGCGCCGGAATCGGCGAAGCCGTCATTCGAGTCACGCTCACGACGATCTGCGGCACAGACCTGCACATCGTCAGAGGGGAGTATCCGGTTGCGCCGGGTTTGGTGATCGGTCACGAACCCGTCGGCGTGATTGAAGAACTTGGCGAAGGCGTGAGTGGGTACAACCTGGGCGACCGCGTCCTCGTCGGCGCGATTACTCCGTGCGGCCAGTGCCGCGGGTGTTTATCCGGCCACGCCGCACAATGCGGTCACGGTGAAGGCTACGAAGCAATCGGCGGCTGGCGATTTGGTAACACCATCAACGGCGCGCAGGCTGAATACCTGAAAGTGCCAAACGCTCAGGCAAACCTCGCGAAGATTCCCGACGAGTTGAGCGACGAACAAGTGGTGCTGTTGGCGGACATTGCTTCGACGGGTTTTAGCGGCGCTGAATCAGCAGGAATAAAGATCGGCGACTCAGTGGTTGTCTTCGCGCAAGGACCGATTGGTCTATGCGCAACTGCCGGCGCCAGGTTAATGGGCGCGTCGTTCATCATCGGCGTTGACGGCGATGATGCTCGACTCGCGATGTCGAAACGCATGGGCGCCGACATGACGCTCGATTATCGCGATTGCGACGTCGCGGCTGAAGTGAGACGTCTCACCGGCGGCGGCACAGACGTCGCGATCGAGGCACTTGGCACACAGCAAACATTCGAAAGCGCCTTGCGCAGTCTGCGACCAGCGGGAACGTTGTCGAGTCTCGGAGTCTACTCCGGCAAGCTTGCGATTCCTTACGACGCGTTCGCGGCAGGACTCGGCGATTACCGCATCGTCACCACGTTGTGTCCCGGCGGCAAAGAACGCATGCGCAGGTTGATGGAAGTTGTTCGTCACGGCCGCGTCGATCTCACGCCGTTGCTCACGCACACATTCAAACTCGACGACATCGCAGCCGCTTACGATCTGTTTGGCGAGCGACTCGACGGCGTGATGAAAGTAGCAATTAGACCGTAGCAGGAACTGAAGGAGAGGGCGAAGTCCCTGATTTATCGATGATTAATATTGCACGAATTCTCTGTCCGACCGATTTATCGCCCTACTCCGGAAACGCGGTGCGTTACGCCCTCGCGCTCGCGCGTGCTCACGACGCTGAAGTGATCCTGCTGCATTGCACGGATGGAACGGACGCCGAAGAGGAACTCGGACTGTTGGAATGTTCGCTGTTGCAACACGTCAGTCCGGACGATCTGAGAGGCGCGCGCTGGCGAGTTGTCGTCGCGCCTGCCGATGCGATCGATGAGGAGATCATGCGGCGCGCGCAGTTGGAACGCGCTGACTTGATCGTGATGCGATCGAGACGCCGTCCGCATCGTGCGGCATTGCTTGGTTCCACGGCTGAGTCCGTTTGCCGAAGTGCTCCGTGTCCCGTCCTCGTCATGCACAACGACGAGCGCGACTTCATCGG
Source organism: Pyrinomonadaceae bacterium (assembly GCA_025923035.1). Taxonomy (GTDB): domain Bacteria; phylum Acidobacteriota; class Blastocatellia; order Pyrinomonadales; family Pyrinomonadaceae; genus PSRF01. The sequence continues at coordinate 13,695 of JAICGQ010000042.1, forward strand.
CGATCAACTGAAAGTGGATCTCAAACGTGTCCTCGTTGCTTACGACTTCTCCGACTACTCCGAGCTGGCGCTGAAGTACGGTCTATCGATCGCGCAGGAGCACCAGGCGGAACTGCACCTGCTGCACGTGTTGCCACCGCGTTCAGTAAACGAGCCTGAGATCGCGTGGTATCCGGTGAAAGGCGAGTCGGCTTATCACACTGCCGCACTGCGTTTGCAGCGAGTGGTGCCGGCTGACGTTCATCTTTGGTGTCCGGTCACGACGGCGGTCAGCGAAGGAAACCCGTATCGCGAGATTCTCAACTACGCAGAGAAGAATGAGATCGATTTGATCAGCGTCGGCGCGCATGGCGCGGGATTCGGCATGCGAGCGCTGTTTGGATCGAATGTCGATCGCGTGCTGCGACAAGCGCCTTGCCCGGTGTTGGTTGCGCGGCCGTTGAAGCCGACGATGCTCGCGAGCGAAATCGAAGTGAACCACTCGAAACGTTATCAAACGATGAGTTCGTAACAGGAACTGACAAATGGGCGAACACAGAGTCGAACAGCAAGTCGACGAGAAGAAGTCGCAAGCGTTCATGAAGGCGCTGTTGGAGGATCTTCGCGCGCTTGCGTTCATGCTTGAAGATGGACGCGTTGAAAACGGCGTCACGCGCATCGGCGCCGAGCAGGAGATGTTTCTCGTCGATCGCTACATGCGGCCGGCGCCAGTCTCGCTGGAAGTGCTGGAGCAAACAAACGATCCGAGGCTAACCACCGAAATCGCCAGGTTCAATCTCGAAGCCAACCTCACGCCGCTCGAGCTCACAGGCGATTGTTTCAGCAGCCTGGAACTTGAACTCCGCCATCTGATCGATCTGGCTCGCAACGCCGCCGCCGCTCACAACGCCGACGTGCTTCTCTCCGGCATTCTGCCGACGCTGCAAAAGTCAGATTTAACTCTCGACAATCTCACGCCGGTCGCGCGTTATCACGAACTGGACCGCGGCGTGATTCGCCTGCGCGGTGGCCCGTTGTCGATTCATATCAAAGGTCTGGACGAGCTCCACCTGACGCACGACAACATCATGATGGAATCGTGCAACACCAGTTTCCAGGTCCACTTTCAAAGCAACGCCAAAGAATTTGCCAACCATTACAACATCGCGCAGGCGATAACCGCGCCGGTGCTCGCAGTCGCAGTCAATTCGCCGCTGCTGTTCGGCCAACGTTTGTGGGAGGAAACGCGTGTCGCGCTGTTTCAGCATTCAACCGACGAACGTTCGCGCCCGCAACTCGCCCGCAATCAACCAACTCGGGTCAATTTCGGCGACTGCTGGTTGCGGAACTCAATCGTCGAACTCTTTCACGATCAGATCACGCGCTTTCGTCCGATCATGATCATCGAGCCGAACGAGAACCCGTTTGCGGTCCTCGCACGCGGTGAAACTCCTTCACTTTCTGCGCTGCGACTGCACAACGGCACTGTCTGGCGATGGAACCGCGCGTGCTACGGAGTGACTGACGGCGTTCCCCACCTCCGCATCGAGAACCGCGCCTTGCCGTCTGGTCCAACAATACTCGACGAGATTGCCAACGCCGCGTTTTTCACCGGTTTGATGGCGGCGCTCCCGCAGGTCTACGGCGATATCACGAAGCGAATGGCATTTGACGACGCGAAGCTGAACTTCTTCAGGGCCGCACGTCATGGACTCGACGCGCAATTGAAGTGGATCGACGGCGAGAGTCACAGCGCCCCAGCGCTGATTCTGGACCACCTGCTGCCGCTCGCACGACAGGGATTACTCGCAGCGCAAGTGGCCGTGGAAGACGTCGACAAGTATCTCGGCGTAATCGAGGAACGGGCGAAGAGTCGCCAAACTGGCGCGGCGTGGATCATGAAGTCACTCGCGGCGATGGAAACTTCTACCTCGAAAGACACTCGCCATCGTAGACTAACGTCGATGATGCTGGCGACCGAGAAGAACGGCGAACCGGTGCATCGCTGGTCCATCGAGGAAGCGGAGCCGGACGAGTGGGAAGACGGCTATCGCACGATTGGTCAATTTATGTCGACGGATCTGTTCACCGTCAAACCTGACGACTTGATCGATCTCGCGGCGAGCGTAATGGACTGGCGACACATCCGCCACGTTCCCGTCGAAGACGAGGAAGGCCATCTGGTCGGTCTCGTCACCCATCGTGGACTGCTTCGTATTTTGAATATCGGAAACCGCGGCAAGAGCAACGACAGTCCGACGACGGTGCGCGAGGTGATGGTCGAGAACCCCGTCACGGTCTCTCCATCAACGTCATCGCTCGAAGCGATTCAGATTATGCGAGATAATCGTGTGGGTTGTTTGCCGGTCGTCGAAAACAACCAGTTGGTGGGGATCGTTACTTCATACGATTTTCTCGCCGCCTCAGCCCGACTGTTTCAGCAGCACCTGGCGGTGCCTGGTAACGAACAAAAGAGTCGAGCACGGGCAAAGGGGGCTTAATCATGCCGAGCGCGCAACATGTACAAATCGAAGAACCGTTAGAACGATCTGCTGGGGTAGATGTTAATTCGCTTCTGAGCGCCATTGACGCATTGAACATTCGCAACCTGGATTCGCTTCATCGTCGCGGGAAGGTGTTATATGCTGAAGGCGAGCCCGCCCGGGGAATTTACATTCTGCGAACAGGCAGAGCTGCGGTGTCGATTTCGTCGAGTGAAGGACGCGTGGTGATCCTGCGGATGGCCCACGCCGGCGACGTGTTGGGCCTGAATGCAACGCTGCGCAATTCTACTTACGAAGCGACAGTGAAGACATTCGAACCTTCACGCGTCAATTTCATCTCACGCGCCGAACTGCTCGAGATGGTGGACAACAGCAACGCCGGCGCTGCTGCGGTCATAAAACTTTTGAGCCGCGAACTGGCTCAACTCACAAACCGCGCGAGGTCGTTGCTGCTGCCGCAAACAGCCCGCGCCAGGTTGGCCCAGTTGCTGCTCCAGTGGAGCAATGAACCTCCTAAAAACAACTCTCGATCAAGGGTAATCGACAAGGTTTTTACGCACGAAGAGGTCGCGCAAATGATCGGCTCGTCCCGAGAGACCGTCACCCGCCTGCTGGCGGGTCTGAGTCGTGGCGAGATCATTCGCATTACCTCCGACAACATTCTGATTCGCGATCATGCGGCCCTGGAGGAAATAGCGCGAGGGTGACGTTCGTCACATTAAAAACCCCGCGTACTGCCTAAAATGCTTCGGCATTTTGGCTCAAGGTCAGCGCGCGCTCCGCGCTTCCACGCGCTTAATCGCGAAAATTCAGCGAGGGCACCAGCGATGAGTAAAATCGTCAAAGCACTCCTGATCTGTGGGTTCGTCGTCGCCACGATCGGTTGGCTCACTTACAACAGAGCATCTCAGTCCGCGGAGTTCAGCCCGGCGGAACTCGCGATGTTCGCGTCAGACGAGTACGTGGGTAGCGAGGCTTGCAAAGACTGTCACGAAGACCAGTTCAAAGCGTTCTCGCATACTCCGCACGCCCGCCTCTCCGGCAACAACAGTTGGAAAGGAAAGGTGACCGGCTGCGAGTCGTGTCATGGACCAGGCAAGGCGCACCTCGAAGAGGGCGATCCGAAGAAGATCATTTCGTTCAAAGCGAAGTCGTCGAAGGAAACCTCCGAGACGTGTCTCGGCTGTCACGCCGGTAAAGAAGATCACAACAACTTCCGTCGCGGCGAGCATTGGCGCAACGACGTCGGTTGCACCGATTGCCATACTTCGCATTCCTCGACGCAAATCGCCGGCAATCCCGGTTCAAACACGCTCGTTTCAGAAGCCGCGCGCCGAAACCGCGATCTACTCGCCGCGAACATGCTCAAAGGAAGCGAGCCGCAACTTTGCATCGATTGTCACAGCGAAACGAAGGCGCAGTTCAGCCGCCCGTTTCATCACAAGGTGCTCGAAGGTCTGATCAAGTGCAGCGATTGTCACAATCCTCACGGTGGTTTCGAGCTCAAGCAGACGCGTCTGGCAACAGGCGTCGATGCCGGCTGTTTGAAGTGCCACACGGACAAGCAGGGACCATTCACGTTCGAGCACGCGCCGTTGAAGGTTGAAGGTTGTGCGTCGTGCCACACGCCGCACGGCTCGGCGAATGCGAAACTCCTGACGCGCTCAGCCGCCAGACAACTCTGTCTCGAATGTCACAGTAACGCGCACGAGATCGGCGCGCCTGACACTCCCAATTTCCACAACCAGGCGACGCTGCGTTACCAGAATTGCACCACTTGTCACGTCAAGATTCACGGCTCGCATGTGGATCGCTTCTTCTTCCGGTAAGGAGTGATGAAGATGAGGAACCAGATTGGACCACCATCGCCGCGCGGGCGCGCGCATTTGCTTGGGTTGATAACGATCCTTTTGCTTGGCGTCTCTGTTAATCAGGCGCAGCAAAACTCGAGCACTGACGATCTCGGAAGTTACAACGTGATCTCGAGCGTCGAGGTTGGCGTTCGCGGTTTAAGTGTTTCCGGAAACGACAACAAGTATCGCAGCGATCTCAACTACGGCAACGGCGTGAGGTTGTTTGACTCCAGTTTCCTGCTGCGGTCCAAGGAAGGTGTAACCGGTCGCGCCTTCGATGAGTTTCTGGTTACGACTTCCGGCTGGGGCGGCGATCCGAACGGCTCCACGCGTGTAAGTGTTGAAAAATCCGGAGTCTACACCTTCGACGCAAACATCCGCCGCGCTCGTTACTTCAACGCGCTGACAAGCCTCGCCAATCCGTTGAATGCGGCCGTCGGACAACACACCGCGAACCAGCGACACAACTTTAGCGACTTCGATTTCGTCGGCCTGCCCGACAACCGGAAGTTCCGTTTTTACGCAGGCTACTCCCGTGACATGCGGGAAGGCCCAGGCACGACCACCGCGCGTTTTTCCGGCGATGAATACGCGATCACTTCAAACATCGAAGCACGCGCCAACGATTTTCGCGCCGGTATGGACGCGTACGTGCTCGGCTTCGATGTCTCGTTAATGCAGGGCGCACGTTATTTCCACGACAACTCCAGTCAGACTGTCACGCTGACAAACCAGGGCAACAACACCGCAAACACTTCCCGTATCGATAACCTCTTTCGCGAAACACCGGCGCAGGGAACGCACTTCTGGACCCGCTTCAACGTCCACCGTCTCTTTGCCAAGAAGCTCGATTTCACGGGCCGCTACATCTATCTCAGCAGTAGATCGCGTTACTCGTTTTTCGAACAAACTACCGGTCGCCAATCCAACGGCAACCTCGCCGTGCCGCAGACTGCCACCTCGCGCGGCGAAACGAAACGGCCGTCGTCGATCGGCGATATCGGCGTGACGTTCCTCGCGACCGACAAGTTTCGCATCTCGAACAGTTTTCGTTACGACAACTTCCGCATCAACGGCGAGGAGCCGCTGGTCGACGTGCTGCGACAGCGGACGCTTGCAGGCGCTCCGCTGGCAACCGTCACCACCGCTTCGTTCTTCGCACGGACCACAAACTATCGCCGGTTCCTGAATACCGTTGAGGCGGACTACCAGTTCACTCCGTCGTACTCGATCCATGCGGGTTATCGTTTCACCGATCGTCACATCCAGCTCGCGCACCTCGATCGCACGACAACGCTTACCACTCGCAACGAGATCGTCGATAACCAAACACACGCTGCGATCTTCGGTTTCAAAGCTCGCCCGGTGAAAGCATGGACCATCTACTTCGACGGCGAACACGGCGATGCAGACAGCGTCTTCACACGAACGGGAAACAACGACTTCACAAACTTCCGCGTCCGCAATCGCGTCAACGTCAGCGATAAGCTCTCGTTTACGGCAGCGTTTATCAGCAAAGACAACACCAATCCCGCCGATGTGATCACGAGTCCGTCCGTTCCGTTTGGTACGCCGGCGGAAGCGCTTGACGTGAATGTGAA
>JAICGQ010000043.1 GCA_025923035.1 Pyrinomonadaceae bacterium
GCAATGGCGCGAACTCTTTCGCACGTCCGTCAAGCTGCGGTTGATGGCCGACGTGCCGCTCGGAATGTTTCTGTCAGGCGGCATCGATTCGTCGGCGATCGCCGCGATGATGAGCACGATGGTCGACGAGCCGATCAAGACTTTCTCCGTCGCGTTTCGCGAACGTGAAGCGAACGAGCTTGAATACGCGCGTCTCGTAGCCGAGAAGTACCGGACGGACCATCATGAAGTCGTCGTCAGTCCGGAAGATTTTTTCAGCGCGCTGCCGAACTTGATCTGGCACGAAGACGAGCCGCTGGCACACCCGTCGAGTGTGGCGCTCTACTTCGTTTCGCACCTGGCGTCGAAACATGTGAAGGTCGTGTTGACGGGCGAAGGCAGCGACGAGCTGCTCGGCGGTTACGCGCGTTACTGGAAGACGTTGCAGAACCTTGTGTGGGGAAACCGCTATCACAAGGTGACGCCGGGCCTCGTCAAGAACGGCGTGCGGAAAATGGTTGGCGCCATGCCGGACGGATCGCGAGCCAAGCAGAAGCTGCTGCGAACTTTCCTGACGTTGTCGCCCGATATCGAGAGCCTGTATCTCGACAACTTCGCCGTGTTCTCTCGTAAAACACAGCCGCGGTTATTGACTGCGGAAGCGCGCGAACGGATCGGAGGCGACGTCGATCCCTATCGTGTGATTCAAGAGATGATGGATCTGACCGACGCGGAGTCGTTACTCGATCGGCTGCTCTATTCCGACCTCAAGACGTATCTTCACGAGCTGCTGATGAAGCAGGACCAGATGAGCATGGCGGCGTCGATCGAGAGTCGCGTGCCGTTCCTGGACCACAAGCTGGTCGAATTCACCTGCGGTCTTCCGGAACGACTTAAGTTACGCGGTTCGACTACGAAGTACATTCTGCGCGAGAGTATGAAGGGCATCCTGCCGGACGCGATACTGACGCGTCCGAAGATGGGTTTCCCGGTTCCGATCGGCGCGTGGTTCCGTGGACCATACGGTTACCTGCTCGACGAGTTTGTGCTCAGCAGTCGCGCGTTGGACCGTGGAATTTTTGCACCTGACTTCGTAAGAGATCTCGTACGGCGCCATCGCACGGGCGGCGAGAACCACGACGAACGCCTGTGGGCGCTGGTCAATTTCGAAATGTGGCAAAGACGATTCTTCGACGGCGACGACAACGGAAAGGCCGAAGTCCTGACGGCACGCGAGGCTGATCTCGCGCCCGTTCATGCGTGAGCGTGCGAATCCTGTGGCTCAAAACTGAATTGCTTCATCCGGTCGATAAGGGCGGAAAGATTCGCACTTACAACATGCTGAAGGAGCTGAAGCGCAACTGCCATATCACCTACCTTACGCTCGACGACGGAACCGCAGACAACAATGCGCGCGAACTGGCAAGCGAGTACTGCCACGACCTTGTTTGTGTTCCGCACCGGCGGCGCGAAAAGTTTACGACCGGGTTTTACGTTGAGCTTGCGTTGAACCTCGCTTCTGATTTGCCGTACGCGATTAAGAAGTATGAGTCGCCGGAGATGAGACGCGAGATCGAGAAGCGTGTAGGTCAGTTTGACGTTCTGATTTGTGATTTTCTGGCCCCCGCCGCGAATGTGCGGCGCGATCTGAATTGCGCGACGGTGCTATTTCAGCACAACGTCGAGGCGATGATCTGGAAGCGGCATTACGAAGTGCAGACGAACGCGGCGAGAAAGGCGTACTTGTATCGCCAGTGGCGCAGGATGGTCGACTTTGAAGCCGCGACTTGTCCGCAGTTTGATTGCGTCGTCGCTGTGTCGCGCGAAGATCGCGAGCAGATGGAGCGCGAGTATGGCGTCAGGAATGTTTACGACATCCCGACGGGCGTCGACACTGCGTTCTTTCGACCGAGCGGGGAGCGGCAAGGCAAGCCGCACAATCTCGTCTTCACCGGTTCGATGGACTGGCTGCCGAACGAAGATGCGATTCGATATTTCACCGAGCAGATCATGCCGCGAATCAAGCAGTTGGTGCCGGACGTGACGCTGACGGTTGTCGGGCGCGATCCGTATCCGGGTCTGGTCGAGTTGAGCAAACGCGATTCGTCGGTGATCGTGACCGGACGCGTCGAGGACGTTCGGCCGTACATGGAAGAAGCGGCGGTGTATGTGATTCCGCTGCGGATCGGCGGTGGGACGCGGTTAAAGATTTATGAAGCGATGGCGATGGAGAAGCCGATCGTATCGACGTCGATCGGCGCTGAAGGTTTGCCGGTGACGAATGGCGAGGAGATCGTTTTGGCCGACACGCCGGAGACGTTTGCGGACGCGGTCGTCAAACTGCTTACGGACCGGAATCTTGCTGATGAGATCGGTCAGCGAGCGGCTGCGCGAGTCAGAAGAGAATTCGGATGGGATACAGTCGCTGACAGTTTTGCGGCCATCTGCGAACGGGCTATTGAAGTCCCACAGACTGTGTAACGGGAGAAATTTAGAGTGAAACTGAGCGTGTTTGGTTTGGGTTACGTCGGTTGTGTTTCAGCAGCGTGCTTTGCCGAAGAAGGGAATGAGGTGATCGGCGTCGACGTGAATCCGACCAAAGTTGAGATCATCAACAGCGGCAAGAGTCCGATCATCGAAGACGGCATCAACGAATTGATCGCGAAGGTCGTCAAAGCCGGACGCTTGACTGCGACGACCGACTCGGAAGCAGCTATTCGCGATTCGGATCTGTCGCTCGTTTGCGTCGGTACGCCGAGCAATCAGAATGGCAGTTTGCACCTTCGTCACGTTGAACAGGTGTGCCGCGAGATCGGCGCGGCGATGAAAAACAAGCAACGGCGTCATGTGGTCGTGATTCGCAGCACGATGTTGCCGGGAACGGTGCAGAACGTCGTCGTCCCGGCGCTTGAAGAAACATCGGGAAAGAAAGCCGTCGCAGATTTCGGCATCTGCATCAACCCCGAATTCCTGCGTGAGGGATCTTCGTTGAAAGATTTCTACTCGCCGCCATTTACTTTGATCGGGGCGGACGACGAAGAAACCGTCGCCGCGGTGCGCGGTCTTTACGCGAAGATCAACGCGCCGGTCTACACCACGTCGCTGAAAACAGCAGAGATGGTCAAATACGTCTGTAACTGCTTCCACGCGCTGAAGGTGAGCTTCGCAAACGAGATCGGAAACTTGTGCAAGGCTTTGCAGATCGACAGTCACGAAGTGATGCACGTGTTCTGCCAGGACACGAAGTTAAACTTGTCGCCGTACTACCTGAAACCGGGATTTGCGTTTGGTGGTTCGTGTCTGCCGAAAGATCTGCGGGCCATCAACTACAAGGCGAAAGAGCTGGACGTCGAAGTCCCGGTGCTCTCATCGATCCTGCCGAGCAATCGTTTACAGATCGAACGCGCTGTCGACATGGTCGTCGAGAGCGGTAAGAAGCGTATCGGCGTGCTGGGATTCAGTTTTAAAGCCGGCACGGACGACCTGCGCGAATCGCCGATGGTCACGTTGATCGAAACGCTGATCGGAAAAGGTTACAACCTGGCGATTTACGATCGCGACGTTTCGCTGGCGCGGCTCGTCGGCGCGAACAAGGAATACATCGAACGCGAGATACCGCACATTTCGAAGTTAATGCGCGACAGCATCGACGGCGTGCTCGGCGATTCCGACGTGATCATCATCGGCAACCAGGCGGCGGAGTTTCGCACTGTCGAGGAACGGCTGCGGCAGGACCAGCAACTGATCGATCTCGTCCATCTGTTTGATGGACGCACCTCCAGTGAGAACTACCAGGGCATCTGCTGGTGAAGAGCGATTCCCCAACCAAGCGTCTGCCGTTGCGAATCGGACTGCTACTGGATTCCTTCGTCCAGCGAAAATGGATCCATCAAGTGATCAGCGAGATCCAGTCGTCGGGTTTTGCTGAGGTCGTAGTCGTAATCAAGAACGAAGCTTCCGAATCTCAGGAGTCGCAGGGGCGGCTCAAGAGTTACTGGCGCAATCGCGCATTTCTGCTGTACGCGTTGTACGGGAAGATCGACGAGCGTCGCGTCAAGGTTACGCCTGATGCGTTCGAGCCGGTTGATCTGAACCCACTGCTGGGGGAGACCCCGGTCATTCCCGTTACGCCGCAGATGAAGAAGTACTCCGACTGGTTTCCGGAAGACGCGCTGAAACAGATCCGCGAATACGATCTCGACGTCGCGTTGTCTTTTGGGTTTCGGATACTCAAAGGCGAGGCACTCAATATCGCGCGACACGGTGTGTGGTCGTTTCACCACGGAGACAACCTGGTGAATCGCGGTGGACCAGCCGGGTTTTGGGAAGTGATGGAGGGGCTGCCTGTCACGGGCTCCATTCTGCAAATACTCACGGAAGATCTCGATAACGGCCGCGTGATTTATCGGTCGTGGTCGCCCACGGCGGATCGTCTCTCAGTCAAAGCCAACCGCAACAACCTGTACTGGAAATCCGCTGCCTTCGTGATTCGGAAGTTGCGAGAACTTGCGGATGGCGTCCCGGTTGTTCCGCCGGACAACGATTTGTACCGGCCGTATTCGAATCGTTTGTATCGTATGCCGACGAACCGCGAGTTGTTGCCGCGGCTGTCGCGGATGGCTGCGAAGTATGTAGCTGGTAAGTTCCAGGCGGCGCTGAACGACGATCAGTGGGCGTTGGCGTATCGCTTCCGATCCGGGCCAGAGGATGCGAACAACACGTTGTACCGGTTCAAGAACCTGCTGCCGCCGAAGGACCGTTTCTGGGCCGATCCGTTCGCGGTCAAAGTTGGCGAACAGTATTACGTCTTTATTGAAGAGTATCCGTACCAGCAGGCGAAGGGACACATTTCGGTGATCGAGTTGGACCGCAAAGGTGTCGTCAGCGGTCCACGGAAGGTGCTCGAGCGTGAATATCACTTGTCGTATCCGTTTGTGTTTGAGTGGAAGGGCGAGTGGTACATGCTGCCCGAGACGGCGGCGAACAAGACGATCGAGTTGTATCGCGCGAAGTCGTTTCCGTACGTGTGGCAACCGGAGAAGGTGCTGATGACGGACGTGCGCGCGAAGGATGCGACGCTGGCCGAGATCGACGGCACGTGGTGGATGTTTGTTTCGCTCGCGGAACATAGCATTCCGGATGAACTCTATTTGTTTTCCGCGCCGTCTCCGTTGGGACCGTGGACGCCGCACCGGCGCAATCCGGTGAAGTCGGATGTGCGAGGATCGCGTCCGGCAGGCGCGTTGTTTGAGTGGAAGGGCGAGGTTTATCGGCCGGCGCAGGATTCATCCGGGCGCTACGGTTATGCGATCTCGATCAACCGGGTGACGCAATTGGACCATGAGCAGTTTCGTGAGGAGCAGGTGTCGAGCATTCTGCCGAACTGGCGTGAGCGTTTACTGGCGACGCACACGATCGCCATTGCGGGTGATCTTACGGTGGTTGATTGTTTGATTAAGCGGTCCAGGTTCTCTTGAAACCGCGGATTGTCAAAATAGTTGTCGTGGTGATCGTCGCGTGGGCTCTTATCGCTTCGCTGGCGCCGCGCGCACTCGTGGTCAGTGCACCGCTTGCTTCTGCTGATGCCATTGTCGTTCTTAGCGGCGCCAGTGCTTATGTTGAAAGAACGCGGAAGGCCGCGGCTTTATACCGGGAAGGGCGTGCGCCGTTGGTGTTATTAACTGATGACAACACTCGAGGCGGATGGTCGAGTGCGAAACAAACAAATCCGTTCTTCGTCGAACGTGCAAATGAAGAACTGATTAATGCCGGTGTCCCGGCTGACAAGATCAGAATAATTCCCGGATTCGCGTCGAGCACGCGAGATGAAGCGCTGATCCTGAAGGACTATGCCGAACGCGAGCGATTTCGATCGGTGTTGATTGTTACTTCGTCATACCATTCTCGGCGCGCGCTTCGGACCGTGCAGCAGGTGTTTGCAAATAATGGAATCGCGGTTGGGTTAGAACCGGCTTCGACGTCAACAGCGCTCTGGTGGGTGCGGCCGGAGGGTTGGCGCACTGTCGGCGGTGAGTTTGTGAAAACGATTTACTATTGGTTCAACTATGACTGAGCCGTTGATCAGCGTCATCATTCCTGCTTACAACGCCGCCGGGTTTATGGGCGAGACGCTCGACTCAGTCTTCGCGCAGACGTTCACGAACTACGAGGTGATCGTGATCAACGACGGTTCGCCGGACACTGAACAGCTCGAACACGTGCTCCAGCGTTATCCGTCGAACCTCCGTTACATCAAACAGGAAAACCAGGGCGCGGCCGCGGCCCGTAACACCGGACTCCGCGCTGCAAAAGGCGAGTTTGTCGCTTTCCTCGACGCCGACGACACGTGGCTACCCGAGTTTCTCGAAAAGCAGTTGGCGTTGATCAAGAGCAGCGGTGCGGATCTCGTATTTGCCGATGCCCTGTTCTCCGGCGATTCGCTCCTGGACGGCCGCACATTCATGCAACTCGATCCCCCGCGTGGCGAGGTAACCTCCGCGAACCTTCTCGCGGTAAAGGTGACTGTTCTTACTTCGACTGTCCTCGCGCGCAAAGCCCCGATACTGGACGTCGGACTGTTCGATGTCTCGATGCGCCGTGGTCACGATTTCGATCTCTGGTTTCGATTGGCAAAAGCAGGCGCGCGTTTTGCTTTCACCCGGGAGGTGTTGGGCCATCATCGGATTGTGGAGAGCGGTCTGTCGGGAGGCACGATCAGTCAGCTCAAACGCACGCTGTCAGTCCTCGAAGCAATCAAAGCGCGCGCAAATTTGACCGGCGCTGAAGAAGCAGCACTTCAGTGCAACATGACCCGCACGCTGCGCCAGCTGGCGCTCGAAAACGGCAAGGAAAAACTGTTGGGCCGAGACTTTCCCGCGGCGCTGCAATCGTTCAACGAAGCGCGGAAGTTTCGTCACAGTTGGAAACTCGTCTTCGTGTGCCTGGCCCTGAGAATCGCCCCCGACACGCTCCGGCGCATTTACACCCGCCGCGAAATGGCCCCTGCTAAATCCGCGTAAGTCCGCGGAAATTCGAGGTTTTTCGGCCTTTATCATTTCGGATGGTTGACCACCAACAACCGCGCAGATCGTTAACAGCACAAGCGTTTTGGCTCCTGGTTGCCAAAACGCTGGGCTTCGCCTTCGCCTTCGCGCTGCCGATCCTGCTGACGCGCACGCTCAGTCAGAACGAATACGGGCTCTTCAAACAGCTCTTTCTGATCAGTACGACCGCCGTCGCGCTTCTGTCACTCGGCTTCGGCATGAGCGCGTACTACTACCTTCCTCGCGAAAGCGATCCGAAACGTCGCGGGCAGGTCATCCTCAACATCCTGCTCTTCAATATGTTGATGGGCGTCGCGGCTTGTTTGGTTCTGGTCTTGTGGCCCGGTCTGATTGCAAAGATTTTCCGGGATCCCGGAATCTCGTCGTACGTGCCGCTGCTTGGCGTCGTCATTTTTCTCTGGCTGTTTTCATCTTTCATCGAAACGGTGGCCGTCGCCAACCAGGAACTGAAAGTCGCCACGATCTTCATCGTCGCCGGACAACTCACGCGAACGGTCCTCCTGCTTGGCGCGGCAATCGTCTTCGACAGCGTCCAGGCGCTCGTCTACGCCGCGATGGTCCACGGCGCCGTTCAGAGCATCGCGCTGATCTGGTACGTCGTGACCCGCTTTCACGGATTCTGGCGCGCGTTCGACTGGTCGTTGACGCTTAAGCAAATTGCTTACGTGCTGCCGTTCGGTCTGGCTGGACTCCTCTACACCGTCCAAACAGACCTTCACAACTACTTCGTTTCACATCAGTTCAGCGCCGCGACGTTTGCGATCTACTCGATCGGCGTGGCGCAACTGCCATTCATCAGCATCCTGCGCGAATCCGTCAGCTCCGTGATGCTGCCCCGCATCAGTTATCTCCAGGAGCAGGGACAAACGCGCGAGATCATCATGCTGATGGCCAACGCCACGCGCAAACTCGCCGTCGTGCTGATTCCGGTCTACGTTTTTCTAATGGTGACCGGACGCGAGTTTCTGACGTTCATGTTCACCGCGGCGTACGCGGAAAGCTGGCCCATCTTCGCGCTTAACCTGACACTGCTGCCGCTCTCGTTGCTGGATGTTGACGCCGTCTCGCGTGCGTACGAACGCCATCGCTTCTTTCTCGTCAGGCTCCAGATCGTCATCTGCATCCTGAACGTCGTTTCGCTGTGGTTCTTCATTGGACGTTTCGGACTGCTCGGCGCGATTGGCGTCGTCGTCGGACTCAACATCATTGGACGCGTTGCGATGGCGATCAGGTTCAGTCTCGTACTCGGTGCAAAGCCGCGCGATCTAAAGCTCTTTAAGGATGTCGGGAAGGTGGCAATCGCCTCCGTGGTGGCGGGCGTTTTGTGTTTCTTTGTGCGTTCGCTGATTATGTCGAGTTATCAGCGTCCGATCGTGATTTTAGCCGGATGCTTTATCGTCTTCGCGGCAATTTACGCCGGCGCGGTTCTTATCCTCGGCGTAGCGTCGAATGACGAACGCGAGAAAGTGCGACGTGGAGTCCAACGACTACACCGATTCGTTTATGGCTGATAGCAACAACCGGCAACCCACGAGCGATCGAATCAAAGAGCAGCTTCGCGGTCTCCCGCTTTACGGCGTCGGAAAATGGATCTACCGGCGGTTTCGCAAATCCGATCCCACAATTCAGGAACGAATCTTGAAAGCCGTCGGCGATAAGCCGCGCGTCTTCTTCGTTCAGGTCGGGTCAAACGATGGACTTCAGGGCGATCCGATTCACGACCTCATCGTCAGTCGCGACAGTTGGACGGGAATCTTCATCGAGCCGATCGACTTCCTTTTTCAACGCCTGCGAAAAAACTACGGCGACGCCGAACGCTTCATCTTCGAAAACGTCGCCATCGGCACGGAGAAAGGCAGCAAGACGTTCTATTACGTTTCTGAGAAGGCCAGGACTGAACTGGATCTGCCGTACTGGCACGATCAGCTAGGCTCGTTCGAGAAGTCGCACATCACAAACATGCTCGGCGAACAGATGTCGCCTTACATCGTCGAGGAGCCAGTTGAATGTCTGCCGTTACAGGACGTTCTCGATAGAAACGGCGTCGAAGGCATTGATCTCGTCCATATCGATACCGAGGGTTTTGATTACAAGGTGCTGTCGCAACTCGATCTCACGCGCTACCACCCTTCCGTGATCCTGTTTGAGCATCATCTGCTGCCGGATGAGGAGTTTGTCGCCGCGCGAAAACTTCTTCACGGCGCCGGTTATCGCCTCGTTCAATATGGAAATGACATACTGGCGATAAGAGGACGTTTCGGAATCTGATGTCGACCACGCTACGAAATCGCGCCAGTTGGACTTTTGGGCTGCCCAAAACGCTTCACGCCTTCGGCGTAAACATCTTTCTGCTTCCGCTCGGGATCGCCACGAGCGTTCTCATCGCCCGCACCGTTG
Source organism: Pyrinomonadaceae bacterium (assembly GCA_025923035.1). Taxonomy (GTDB): domain Bacteria; phylum Acidobacteriota; class Blastocatellia; order Pyrinomonadales; family Pyrinomonadaceae; genus PSRF01. Next base: position 9,441 of record JAICGQ010000043.1, read on the forward strand.
GTCCAACCGGCAAGGGAAGCCTCGACCTGATCGTTGCCACTGCGGCGCTGCTCGCCATGGTCCTCAGCCTCTCTCTGCCGCAGGGCGTCACGTTCGTCGTCGCGCAAGGCAAGGTTGCGGCGAATGTGATCGCGTCGCAGTTGGTCGTTGTGTCGCTGCTTCAGACGTTGCTTGCGCTGGTCATTTTAGTACTGCTGCGATTTACGGATTACTTTCAACTCTTCCTGCCAGATTGGGGATGGTGGATCGTCGCGGGCGTCGTCGCGTATGTATGGGTCGATCTACTGACGAAGTTCTGGTCTGCGGTGCTCATCGGTCAGCAACAGATCGCGATCGTGAACAACTCGGAGTTTGTCGGCCGCGTGTCGCAGTTCGTCGGATTGTTCATTCTGGTCGCCGTTTTGTACTGGTCGGGAAAGCAACTGTCAGTCGGGTTCCTGTTTCTGGTCGCGCTGTCGGCCAGTACTTTGATCAATATCCTGTTGCTGTTCTCGCTGGGGTTGAAGTTTCAACTTACGCGCGATCTGAGTGGGCTAAAGGGCGCGTTGGCGTTTGCGGTTCCGTGTTATGCCGCGAACCTGGCACAGTTTCTGAATTACAAACTCGACGTGTTTGTCGTCGGGTTCTTTGCGGGCGCTGCGTCGGTTGGACGTTACACGCTCGCCGTGTCACTCGGTCAACTGCTTTGGCTGATGTCGAATTCCGTTGCGAGCGTGCTGCTACCGAAGGTTGCGGCGTCGACAGACGACGATAGCAGCGTGCGACACACCGCACGCGTCACAAGACTTTCACTTTGGGCCACTGCAGCGTGCGGCCTGGCGCTTGCTGTACTCGCAACGCAGGCGATACCGCTGTTGTACGGTGAAGCGTTTCGTCCGAGCATCATGGCGTTGATCTGGCTACTGCCGGGCATCGTCGTTTTCAGCGTTGCGAACGTGCTCGCGGCATACATAGCCGGCATCGGCAAGCCGCGATTGAATCTCCTCGTTTCAGGTGTTTCCTTGATTGTGACGATCGCGTTGGATCTGGCGTTGATTCCGAGGTTGAATATCGTTGGCGCGGCAATCGCGAGCACAACGTCATATTCGTTGAGTGCGTTGTTATTGATCATCTTCTTCATTCGCGAGACTGGCGCACCGTTGCGCGAGGTGTTGCTCCCAACGTCGGACGACGTGAAGGTTCTTTTGTCAGTAGTTCGATTGCGGCGTTCCGAAAGCACGGTATGAGAAAAAAGATTCTATTTGTCCCGTCGTGGTTTCCGAATGAGGACGATCCGATCAGCGGGGTGTTCATCGAGGAACAGGCGGTTGCGTTGTCGAAGGAACATGACGTCGCGGTGTTGCTGCCGAAGATGGCCGCGTGGCGCAACGTGCTGAAGTCGAATGCGCCGGATCGCTCGGCTAAGAAGCAACAATCGGGACTGACGGTTTATCACGAATACGCACGACCGCTGATCCCGCACGGCGGCGAATCGATCGACTACGGAACGTTCGCGCGGGCGGCGCAGAAGGGTTTCAAGCGCATCGCCAGCGAATGGGGCACGCCGGACATCATCCACACGCACGTTGTGCTGCCCGCCGGTTGGTCGGCTTACGGAGTCGCCAAAGAAAACGGCATTCCCATCGTACTCACAGAACATTCAAGTCCGTTTTCAATGCATCTGGGGACGGATCTGAGCCGGCGTTTGGTGCGTGAGACGCTGACGGGGGTGAACCAGATCGTTGCAATCAGTCCAGCGCTAGCAAAGCAGCTCACGGATTTCGAACCCGGATTGGAAATCGAAGTCATCGGTGAATCGCTGCGGACCGACTTTTTCGTCCCAGGCGATGCGAGTAAAGGCAGCATTGACAAAGACGGCAGAACGGGGAAGAGTTTCTTCGTCGCCGCTCGGCTCGCGGAACAAAAAGGGCTCGAACATCTCGTCAGGGCAGTTCACCTGCTGGTTGAGAAAGGTCTGAACTCGTTCGAACTGGTGATTGGCGGCGACGGACCGGATCGCCAAAAGCTCGAAGATTTGGCGCAAAATCTCGGCGTGGCCAGCTATTGTCGCTTCCTGGGCGGCCTGAATCGCGATCAAGTTAGAGAAAGAATGCAAAAATGCGACGTATTCGTCTTATCTAGTTTGCATGAGACCTTCGGTGTTGTCGTGGGCGAAGCGATGGCCTGCGGCAAGCCGGTGATTTCGACGCGGTGCGGCGGTCCCGAGTTCTTTGTGAACGAACAAAATGGCGTCCTGGTTGATGTTGCCAACCCTCAAGCCCTGGCGGGCGCCATGGAAGATTTCATCGCGGATCGCCTGTCTTTCGATCCGCAGACGGTCAGGGCTTCAGTGGTGGACAGGTTTAGTCCGGAAGCATTTGTGAGAAATATCACTGCCGTGTACGAGCGCTTCTGGTGAAGAAATTGAACTCCTAATGTGCGGAATCTTCGGAATCTGGAATCTGGACCGTCAAGCGGTTGACGTAAGTAAACTTCAACTCGCTACGACGGCGATCAGGCATCGAGGGCCGGATGACGAAGGTTATCTGCTGGTCGACACGCAAACTCCGCGGCGCACGCGTTCGTGCGGCGGTGCCGACACAGATTTCCGCCTTTCACTCCCGGATCTTAGTCAACACCGATCGGAACAGTTCGATCTCGCCTTCGGCTTCCGCCGGCTCGCGATTCTCGACCTTTCGCCCGCCGGACACCAGCCGATGTCGAGCCACGACGGGAAGTTCTGGATAGTTTTCAACGGCGAGATCTATAACTACCGCGAGCTCCGCGATGAGCTCGCCACCCACGGCCACAACTTCGAAACCACCAGCGACACTGAGGTAATCCTCGCCGCGTATCAACAGTGGGGCGAGTCGTGTGTCGAGCATTTCAACGGCATGTTTGCGTTCGCAATCTGGGATTCGGTGGCCCGCAGATTGTTCGTCGCGCGCGATCGTTTTGGCGAAAAGCCCTTCCATTACGTCTATATTCCACAAAGGCTGTTTGCCTTCGCGTCAGAGATGAAATCTCTGTGGGCGGCGGGCCTCGCAGGGCGCGAGATTCACGAAGAGACACTGGCGCTTTTTACGCAGCACGGCCAGGTCGAGATTGGCGAACAGACGCTCTACCAGGGGATCGTTCGTCTTCCCCAGGCGCATTGCATGACGTTGACCGCCGATGGGCGGCTTTATAAACGGCGTTACTGGGACATCGATCCGCGGGTCCGGCTCTATGACTGGTCCGACGAGCGTTATGCGGAAGAGTTTCGGGAGCATTTCACCAACTCGGTGAATCTGCGGCTGCGAGCGGACGTTCCCGTCGGGTCCAGTCTTTCGGGCGGACTCGATTCGAGCACCGTCGTCAGCGTGATCAATCGACTGTTGCCCGAAACTGCGGTGCAGAAGACGTTTTCGGCGCGGTTCGACGATCCGGCGCGTGACGAAGGCAAGTGGATGGACCTCGTCACGAAGAGTAACCGCGTCGAACGTCACGACGTCTGGCCCTCCGCGGAACGGTTCTTTGAAGAATTGAGCGACCTGTTCTGGCACCAGGAAGAGCCTTTCTCGTCGGCGAGTGTGTACGCGCAGTGGAGCGTGATGCGTCTCGCGAAAGAGAATGGCGTCACCGTGTTGTTGGACGGCCAGGGCGCGGACGAGATGCTCGCCGGGTATCACTCGTATTTCAACGAGATGACTGACGACCTGCTCAATTCGTTCGACGTTCTTGGTTATTTGAAATGGCGGCGCGATTGTCTCGCGTTGCATGGAGTTGTTCCCGGATCCTTCCGCCGCGTGCTGAGCCAAAAGACGCCGGAGCCTGTTAAGCGTTTGCTCAAGAAAGGACTGGAGAGAACGCGAGCACTGCCGCAAGTCGAGCCCGCAGAGCCGGTTTATCCGCGGGAGTTTGCGAAAGTTTCGAGGTTGCGGAAGCTGCTCTGGTGGAATACGACGAGAGAGGGTTTGGTTGAGCTGCTCCGCTACGCCGATCGAAACAGCATGGCGCACAGCCGCGAGGTCAGGCTGCCGTTTCTCGATCACAATCTGGTCGAGTTTGTGTTCAAGGTCCCGGAGCGTTTGCTGGTGAGAGACGGTTGGACCAAGTGGATCATCCGTGAGGCGTTTCGCGGCATTGTGCCGAAGGAGATCAGCGATCGAGTTGATAAGTTAGGCTACATGCCGCCGCAGCAAAAGTGGCTCGGCGGGCTGACGTGGCAGGACGTGATGGTAGGCGAGCTTCAGAAGGCTGAGAAACACGTGACGTCGGAGCTTGTGCTAACCACGAATTGAAAACTATGACAATGACTGCAAGCAGAATAACCGAGGGAGTCGTGCGCCGGTTCAAACGAGCCAGGCGAAAGCTGGTTCGACTCAACGAAGCGAAGATTCGCGAAGCGCTCGACAGTTGCGGCGCGTTTAAGGCCGATTTGTTACTCGTGCACAGCTCGCTGTCCGCGTGCGGATCGATCGATGGTGGACCAGCAACGGTGATCAGCGCGTTGCGCTCGTGGATTACCGATCGCGCCGCGCTCGCATTGCCCACGCATACGTGGAGTTATCCTGATGCGACGGGTGTCGCGCCGGTTTACGACTTCAAAGCGACGCCGAGTGTTGTGGGCACGATTACGAACCACTACTGGCGACAGCCGGGGGTGGTGCGGAGTCAGCATCCCAGTCACTCGCTGGCAGTAAGTGGTCCCGGAGCGGAAGAGCTTTGTCGCGATCATGAGCTGCGCGAGACGCCGTGTGGCGCAGGCACGCCGTACCTGCAAATCGCGGAAGGGAATTCCAGCGTGTTGATGTTTGGAGCAACGATGGATTCGTACACGCTCTATCACACGGCTGAAGATTCGGCCGAAGTGCCGTACTTGTATATGCCGGAGCAAGTCAAACTGCGGACGCTCAGCACGGATAACGTCGTTAGAGAAGTTCCGATGTGGCGGCAGGACATGAGCGTGCCGCGGCGGTTTGAAGCGACGGCCGATTGGCTGGTCGAGCAAGGTCTGCTCGTCAGACGTAAACTCGGTCTCGGCGAGCTGTTGTTCGTTCCCAGTGCGCGCGCCTTGCACGAGCGTGTCGTAGAAGAGATGCGGCGGGACCCGCTTTTCCTCGTTGACGAGAAGGCCCGCGCGGAAGTTTCCCGGCGCTTCAAAGCGAATTAGAAAACTATGCCAAACATTAAGAAAATTGTGCGGAAATCGGCGAAGCTCGCGGCTAAGAGTGCGATTCGCACATTGCCGCAACTGCCCGGCCGCCCCGGCCGGCTCACTGGCCCGTTGGCAAAAGAGGGCGGCATGCCCGTGCGCGACATACGTTATCGCCCGTGGCCCACGTATCCCTCGTCGTCGATGCTGGAATGGACCACGAAGATCGCGCCGAAGTTTTTGCAGATCTTTTTGACCGGTGTTGAAGGACTGCCGCAACCGCTCGCGACTCGGTTCGCCGAAGAGTGGGCACGTTACTGCGGCGCGAACTATTCGCTGCTGCTGCCGCACGGCACTGACGCTCTGCGCGTCGCCATCGCCTCCGCGATCGATCACGACGGCATGGAGTACGGCGGCGAGATTATCGTTCCGAACCTTTCGTTCATCGCGAGTGCTACGACGGTGCTCGACCGGCAGTTTGGCATCGCGCTGGTCGACGTTGATCCCGAAACCTACCTGCTCGATCCACAGCGCGTCGAAGAAGCAATCATTCCCGGTAAGACGCGGGCGATCATGGCCGTTCACCTGTTCGGCCAACCGGCCGATATGACGGCGCTGCGCGACATCGCGAAACGTCATTCGCTCGTTCTACTCGAAGACGCGGCGCAGGCGCATGGAGCGATTCACGATCTGGGCCGCGTGGGCGCGATTGGCGATGCGGCGGGATTTAGTTTTCAGTCGTCGAAGAACCTGTCAGCCGGTGAAGGCGGCGCGTTTACGACGAACGATTTACAGGTCTTCGAACGCGCGTACTCGTTTCACAACGTCGGCCGCGCGCGTCGTGGCGGACAACGTTGGGGTCACCATTCGCTTGGCTTCAATATGCGGGCCAGCGAGTACGTTGCTGCGATCCTGCTTAACCGGCTCGAAAAACTCGAAGCGCAGCAACAGCGTCGCGCGCAGAATTTCCACCGCCTGCGAGAATACATTTCCGACGTTTCGTGTGTTAGTCCACTCGGGATTGGACCAGGCGTGCAGCGTCACGGCGTCCACATGTTCGTGATGCGATACGATCCGGAACAGTGCGGTGGATTGCGTATTGAAGACTTCATCAGCGCGCTGCAGGCGGAAGGGATTCCGGTGAGTCGTGGTTACACTGCGACGATGGCCCAACAGCCGGCGCTGCAGTCGATTGCCGAAAAGCATCCTTCGTATCTGCGCCTCATGCCGACGCCGGTGTCCGACGAAGCAGTCAAGAACATGCTGTTCCTGGCGCACGATATCTTCCTCGGCAGCGACGCGGACATGAGCGAGCTGGCTGCGGCGTTCATGAAGGTGCAAGCGCGATATCAACCGGAAGGTGCGACGAAGCGCGTCGTGCGAGAAGCTGTGCAAGCAACTCCGATTCACGAAGTACGGCCAGCTCCGGTTGCGCCGGCGAGTGCGAAGCAGATTCGTTTCGGCGTGATCGGTTTGGGTGTGATGGGCCAGGAACATGCGCGAGTCATCGCCGCAAATCCTTTGCTGGAATTAACCGCGGCAACTGACGCACAAGCCGGGACCGGACGCAAAGTCGCTGGGGATCTGGGCGTGAAGTGGTTCGACAATGCTGACGAGATGATTCGCAGCGGTGCCGTAGACGCGGTGGTAATCGCCACGCCGCACTGGCAGCATGCGGATCTTGCGGTCAATGCACTCAAGGCCGGATTGCACGTGCTTTGCGAGAAGCCGTTGTCCGTGACTGTCGAGCAGTCGGACCGCGTGTTGCAGGCTGCGGCGGAAAGTCGCGGTATGTTTGTTGTCGTACACCAGAAGCGGTTCGAGCCGGCGTATCTTTTCGTCAAACAGTTGCTCGACAGCGGCGAGCTCGGACAGCTTTATCGCTGCTCGATGATCGAATCCGCATGGCGTTCGGAGAGTTATTATCGATCGAGTCCGTGGCGTGGAACGTGGCGCGGCGAGGGCGGAGGCGTGCTGCTGAACCAGGCGCCGCACATTCTCGACCGCTACGCATGGCTGTGCGGGATGCCGGAAACGGTCACCGCACGTTGCGATACGACGTTGCACGAGATAGAAGTCGAGGATACGGCGAGCGCGATTCTGTATCACGCGAATGGCGCGCACGGTTACATTCACATCAGCACAATCGAAGCGCCGGCCATATCGCGCATGGTTCTGTGTTGCGATCGCGGGCGCATCACGGTTGAAAACGGTAAGGTGCAGGTGGCGAAGCTGCGCGATTCGATTCGCGAGCGCACGGCGACCGATACGCAGTCGATGGGTGCGCTCGAAAGTGAGACGCGCACGATCAATCTGCCGACAGACGGCGACGTGCTCGGCGTTTTCTATGACGACTTCGTCGCGGCCGTGCATGGGACGGGAACTCTGACGTGTCCCGGCGACGAAGGACGTAATGCGGTCGAGCTGGCAAACGCGATGCTCTTGAGTTCAGCGCAACGCAAGGCCGTGACGCTGCCGCTGGATCGCGAACAGTATTCTGAGTTCATCGAGAAGATGCTGGGGCACGAGCTCCAGGCAGTGTGATTAGAAAAGGAATTCACAAACTCTCCCCTTACTAACGTAGCGCAAGCGGGAAATGTCTCTACCTGCCCAAGCATCGACAGAATCGCGTAGCATGTCAGGAACAATAGGCCACTGGCTTTTTTACGCGATTCAAAAATTAAGGCGCTCGCAAAGCCTTGACCTATTCTCACAAATCGAGCGCACCCCCTATCTGGACCAGGCGCAGATACAGGAAATCCAGTGGCAACGTTTATCTAAACTACTTGATCACGCCGAAAAGAACGTTCCGTACTATCGAGAGATGTTCCGTTCGCTGGGCATCCGGAGCAGCGATGTTCGTAACCTGGACGACTTTAGTAAGCTGCCGGTTTTAACGAAAGATATTATCCGCGAGCGGCAGAAAGATCTGATCCGTGAGGATGTGCCGTTTGAGAGTTTGTACAAACACCATAGCGGCGGGTCGACTGGTGTGCCCTTAACCTTTTATCGTGAGCGGAACTACGTAGATGTTGCAGAAGCCGGTACCTACCGAAACTGGAGGCAGTCTGGTTGGCAGCCTGGAGAGATGGTAGCTTTCTTTTGGGGAGGTGATAAACGTTTTCACGAAATGCCCAAATGGCAATTCCGTTTGCGGCAACATCTGCGTCGAATTTATCAATTCGATCCGTTTTTTTCCGGTCCTCGAGAGATGGACGAGTGGTTGAAAATATGGCCCTCGGTTGGGGCTCGAATAGCTCACGGCTACGCATCAACCATTGCGCGATTCTGTGAGCACATTGAAAAGTCCGGGAAGTTCATCGCTCCTTTGCGTGGCGTATTTACGACCGCTGAGAAATTATTTCGCAGCCAGCGAGATACCATCTCGCGGGTGTTTGGTTGCAACGTATATGACTGTTACGGCAGCAGCGAGGTACAGAACATAGCGGCGGAATGCCGTAAGGGGCGGATGCATATAAATGCTGATTTTGTTGTGTTAGAGACTGAGCAGTCTTCCCTGGGCCTCGCCAACCAGGCGAAGCCTTTTCTGGTTACTTCGCTTTGGAATTACGCGATGCCCTTTATCCGCTACCGGAATGAAGATTGCGGTTCTCTGATTGAGGGCAATTGTGATTGTGGCAACAGCTTCCCGCTAATGGAACTTAATATTTCCAGGGTCAGCGACAACTTTGTCTTGCCAAATGGTCGGGTGGTACACGGCGAGTTCTTTACCCACTTGATGTATGGAAGCGAAGGAATCTCCACTTTTCAGTTTCATCAGACCGCGCCCGACCATATTACGATTTGGGTTGTCCCAAGTGTGGAGTCAGCCGACGCTCGGCGGCGTACCTTGCTCTCGGCGGTCGCTCAGATAACGGCCTTGTCCCCGGAGAAATTGACTGTTGAAGTCCGGGAAACGGACAACATTCCGCTCTCTTCGACCGGCAAGCACCGTTTCACGCGCTCTGATGTCAGCCAGTCGGCTGTGTAGGTGATAAAACGCGATGTGTGGCATTTGCGGTATATACAGTCCAGAAGGCGTCGCGACGGCGGACGAAGGAATCGTTCGTCGAATGATGCAATTGCTCAAGCATCGCGGACCTGACGGAGATGGTTTCTGGTCGAGTAGAAGCGGAGCGGTGCTGGGACACCGGCGGTTGGCGATTATCGATCTGGCAACAGGAGATCAGCCACTCTTCAATGAAACCGGCGACATCGGTGTCATTCTCAACGGCGAAATCTACAATTATCGCGAACTACGTCAGGAACTAGTTGCTTTCGGTCACTCTTTTCGCACGATGAGCGACACGGAGGTGCTGGTCCATGGCTACGAGCAATGGGGCTATGATCTGCCAACTCACCTCAGGGGCATGTTCTCGTTTGCAATTTGGGATGAGCCTCGCAAGCGCATGGTCCTGGTCCGCGATAGATTCGGTGTTAAGCCGCTTTATTACGCGCGAGTTGGACCAAAAGATCTGATCTTTGCCTCAGAAATCAAAGCGTTATTCGCCCATCCCGAAATCCAGCGGCAACTAAATTCGGCTCGACTTACCGAGTACCTGATGTTCCGAACGATCGCCGGTGAGGAAACCCTGTTCGAGAATATCTACGAGCTCACTCCCGGAACGATTATGGTTTTGCAGGATGGTGAGACCACGACTACTCGTTACTGGGCTCCTGAGCTTACTCGCTCTAACGCTGAACCACTGTCGTCAGTAGTTGAACGCGGAAACGAGCTGCTTGAGAAGGCAATCGAAGCGCGACTGGTGAGTGACGTTCCCCTGGGCACCATCACCAGCGGCGGTTTGGACTCAAGTTTGGTAAGTGCAATTGCCGCACGATTTGTTGACCACCCTATCGACA
>JAICGQ010000044.1 GCA_025923035.1 Pyrinomonadaceae bacterium
CACCCATTTGCAGCAAACGCTCCATCTGCGGACTGAAGTCCATCTCAGCCCCAACCAGACAAACAGGCGAATTCGTCAACCGGTTCGTCAGCCGCACTTCTTTCAAATATTGATCGAGATGCTGTTGGATCGACTGCAAAAGCGAGGCACTCTCTTCCTGCTCCTTCCGCAGTTCTTCTTCAACCTGAGCGCGCTCTTCTTCGCTGCCCAATTTGACCGTCCCCTTGCCTACTGACTTCAGCGGCTTGCCTTCAAACTCGGTCACGTATTGCACCAGCAGTTCGTCGACCGTCTGGACCAGGTAAAGCACCTCGTAACCCTTCGCCTTGAACGCTTCGAGATGCGGCGAGTTTTCCACGACGGCCCGCGACTCGCCAGTCAAATAAAAGATCTCGGTCTGCTCAGCCGGCATCCGCGCCACGTAGTCTTCCAACGTCGTCAACTTCTCGGGATCGCCGGACGACTCAAACATGAGGAGTGAAACGAGCCGATCTTTGTTGTCGAAATCCGTCGCGGCGCCTTCCTTCAACGCGCGTCCAAACTGTTTCCACAACTCGAGATACTTCTCTGCCTCTTTGTCGAACAGATGCTGTAACGCATCGAGCGACTTCTTCGTCAACCACTTACGAATCTGCGCAATCTGCCGATCTTGCTGCAACATCTGTCGCGAGATGTTCAGCGGCAGGTTCTGCGAATCAACCAGACCTTTCAAAAAGCGTAAGTAGTGCGGCAGCAGGTCGGGGCATCGCTCCATGATCAGGACGCCTTTCGCATAAAGCCGCAACCCAGATTCGTGCGCCTGATAGTAGAGATCGAACGGCGCCTTCGAGGGGAAGAAGACCAGCGCCTGGTATTCGAGCAGACCTTCCGCGCGCGCCGCAAAGTGATAAAGCGGGTCAGTGAAATCGTGCGAGATGTGTTTGTAAAACTCCGCGTACTCGCTTTCTGTAACTTCGCTCGCCGGCCGCGTCCACAGCGGCTTCATCGAGTTGAGCACTTTATGATCGACGACGTGCTGGATCTCTCCGCCTTCCTTCGGCTTCCCTTCTTCGTCACGCTCGATCTCGTCGCGCTCGTCGACGAAGATGATCTCGTAGTTGACGTAATCGGAATGCTGCTTGACGATCCGCGCGATTGTGTACTTGTCGGTGTAGTCTTCGATTCCGTTTTCGTGATCGACGGGCTTTAGATGAAGCGTGATCGAGGTACCGCGAGCTGGTTTTTCTGCTTCGGAAATCGTGTACTGCCCATCGCCGGTTGATTCCCATCGAGTCGCGCGTTCCTCGCCGGCGCGACGCGTCAAAAGCGTAACGCGGTCGGCAACCATGAACGCGGAATAAAACCCGACACCAAATTGCCCAATCAGTTCCTGGAGCACACTTGCCGACGCACCTTCACGCATCCTCTCGCGCAACTCACGCGTGCCTGACTTCGCAATCGTGCCGATGTTGGCAATCACTTCGTCGCGGCTCATGCCGATGCCCGTATCGCTCACCGTCAACGTGCGCTCGGCGCGATCGACTTCGAAACGAATCTGCTTTGTTGAATCTTCAGCCGTCAACTCCGGTTTTGTGAGTGACTCGAACCCGAGACGATCGAGGGCGTCAGATGCATTGGAGATCAACTCGCGAAGGAAGATCTCCTTCGTCGTGTAAAGCGAGTGGATCATTATGTCCAACAACTGCTTCGTCTCGGCCTGGAATTGATATGTTTCGACCTGTGCCGCCATAACTACCTAAGAGAAATCCTTTCCTGAGTTTTAAGCCAAATACGAGTTCACAAGCTCGTCCCAGCGATTCTGTGCCTTCAAGATCAACTCGACGACTTCTCGAACTGCACCGTCTCCGCCATTCGCTTCAGTCACGTAATGCGCGCGCTCTCGAACCTCTGCCACCGCATCCGCAACCGCAATTGCCAAGCCGGATTGGACCATCAGCGGCAGATCCGTAAGGTCGTCGCCAATGAAAGCGACCTCCTCAGGCGTGATCTGCGCCTGGGCCAACGTATCGGCAAACGCCTGGCGTTTGTCGTCGCGTCCCTGCCACAAATATGAAACACCAAGTGATTGAGCGCGTCGTTCGAGGGCGCTCGAGGTGCGTCCGGAGATGATGCCTGACATCAGTCCGCCGCGATGCAACAAGTCAATGCCGAGACCGTCGCGCGTGTGGAACGCTTTCTGGTCCTCGCCGTTCTCGAGAATCCAGATCCGGCCGTCGGTGAGTACGCCGTCACAATCCATTAAAAGCAGCTTGATGCGGGCGGCGCGCTCGTGGATCGCTGATTCATCCATGCGGCATTATCGTACTTCGAAGAGTTCGATACCTGACACTTTTAAACCGCTCGGAGTTCGCGCCAGCAGCATCACCGCGGTGCCTTCTCCCGCTTTCCCGAGCTTGTTCGCTTTGATGTAAACGTCCGCGGCGATGAGATTCGCATTAACCTGTTCGGTGCGCAACACGCGCGTCTCCCAAAGCTCCGTGCCGATACTGGCGTTGATAAACCTTACCAGCTCGCCCGATACAACTCGCGATTCGAGATCGGCTTTCTTGTTGCTGATAACCGCCTGCGAAAACCCTGTGATGAACGTGCGCGCCGCTTCATCAACGGGCGGCGCATTGTTCGCAGCCGCTTCCGCGCGAATACGCGCCGCACGTGCCGCTAACGACGACGGATAATCCCGACTCGCAATCACCGCGTCGTTGAATCGCTTCACAGCTTCCGCCGCCTGGCCGCGCTTCATCGCGATTTCACCCAACCCGATGTTGGCCCACGCAAGCGTCGCCGTAAACGGCAGCGGCTCTTCCAGTGACGCCCGAAAGATCTGCTCAGCTTCTTCGGTTTTGTTCTGACCAAGCAACGCTCGCGCGAGCAGGATCCGCGCTTCCTGAAAACGCGGCGCCGCAGCGATCATCGCACGCGCGGTCGCTTCAGCCTTCGGAAAGTCCTGCGCGCCCAACTGTAGCGACGCTTCGTTCAATGCCTCGGGCAAATCTTTACTGCGCGGCATTGCATCGTTGCCGTAGTCGAGCTGCGGATACAACTTGTCAGGATCGACTTCAACGCGCACGATCTTCGACGTCGTCTTGAACACCGCTTCACCGAAGTTCTTCGCCGGGATCGACGCTTCGGCGAGCACTCGCTCACCTCGATCCGTAGTGGCGGCGACAGTCACCATGACGTCGATCGATCCGATGTTACGCAGCGCCGAAACCCAATCCGCGCCTCTTTGCGTCGGCAAGCCGATCATCAGATCGGTATCGACCACCTGGTCCAGTTCCTGATCGACGAGCGGTTTCAATGCTTCGCCGCCGCGCGCGACCAACGCCTCTCGTACCGAAGCGAGCGTTATGCCCGCATGATCTTTCTTACCTGCGTCGAGCACCGTGCGCAGCACTCCCGTCAACGCGTCCCGGCCCAATCGCCGATCGACCAGGCGCCAAAACATGGCACCGCGATTCGGCACCGAACCAAAATACGTGCTGTCGATCTGGGTCGCGCGCGCGAGTGGCGCATCGCGTTGGGCCACAGCGGCATACGCTAATCGCTGCCGGTACAGTTCGGACATGATCGCATCACGGCCAAACTGCTTTTCAAGAAACTGAGTCGCCAGAAACCGGACCAGACCATCGCGCAGCACGCCACCGCCTTCGCCGCGCACCGGCGTTTGACCACCAATCCACAACCTCGCAACGGTTTCCGCAATCGAGAGCGCCGAAGCCGCGTCGATCCTTGGCAAGCGCAGTGTGTCGGCGTCGATCAGCACCGTGCCGCTGTCGTTGAAGCCCGCGCCTCGTCTGACTGACACGATCCGCACCGGAACATCCGGAGATGGACCAAGCGACGTCGCAAAATAAGCGCGCGCCGCACCCGCAAATGCAATCATCGCGTCCGCTCGCTTGCGATCCTCCGCAGAAGCACCTTTTTCGAGCAGCACCGCGACACCTTTTCCATCGCCGGCGCCTTCGACCTTGTCCCACTCACCCTGGACGAAAAACGGCTGTCCATGAATCGTTTGATCGAAAGAGACAGATCCGGCTGTCCCGCTCTTCTCCACACCCGACGCAACCGCGTTCGCAATATTCACTGTCACCCGGAACGGCGCACTATCAGCGCCACGCAGTGTGTACGGCGTGTTCGGCATCGGATACCAGAACGACAGCGGCAGAAACTGCGTGCCGATCGGACTAATCGACGCCAGACCGGTGTTGCTCTCAACGGGCAGTGTGTAGGTAACGCTAACAGTTGCCGACGCACCGGGATTAGCAGCCGCAGGCAACGCGATCTCGAATTTTTGCAGATCGCCTCGAGGCTCCGGGCCCGGCCGAAATGTGCTCGCCGCTCCGGCAGCCGAAACAGATTTCACACTGGCCTTGTTATTCAGACGGACAGTCATCACACGACTCGGACTGCCGCCGACGTTCGTCGCATTGATCGTAGCCACAACGCTGATCGTTCGTTCCGCTTGTTGAACGTTCGCGTTGATGTCAAACAACGTGACCTGCCAGATTGGCGGATTCGGAGCCTGGGCCTGGGCCGGCGACAGGAGGCACACAATAAGAAACAGTAAACAAAGAGTTCTCATAATTCGCTTTGGTTGTTAGGTCCGTGGTCCAACAAGCTGATGGATGTCGCGCAGCATAAACAGGAGCGACTGAACCCGGTTCAGCGGTAATGCATTCGGACCGTCCGACAATGCCTTCTCCGGACAATCGTGAACTTCCATAAATACCGCATCCACGCCACATGCGACTCCCGCACGCGCGAGAGGTTCGATGTATTCAGATTGTCCGCCAGTTGCATAACCCAACCCACCCGGCAGTTGCAAGGAGTGCGTCACGTCGAAAACGACGGGAACGCCAAAGTCGCGCATGATTGGAAACGAACGCATGTCCACGACCAGGTTGTTGTAACCAAAAGTGGCGCCGCGCTCCGTCAGTAAAAGCTTTTCGCAACCAACCTGCCGCGCTTTGTCGACGATATTTCGTGCATCGTGCGGCGCCAGAAACTGGCCTTTCTTGACGTTCACTGCCTTCCCCGATTGCGCTGCCGCAAGAATCAAATCCGTTTGCCGGCACAGAAACGCCGGGATCTGCAAAACGTCAACTACTTCCGCAACACGCTCGACCTGAGATACGTCGTGGACGTCCGTAAGCACCGGAACGCCGACCTCTTCGCGGATGCGTTGCAGGGTTTCAAGTCCGGCCTCCATTCCGAGACCGCGAAAGCTCTGGATCGACGATCGGTTCGCCTTGTCGAAGGATGCTTTGAAAACGTAGTCAAGACCGGCGGCCCGCGTCCGCTCCAGACATTCACGCGCCATCATCGACGCATGATCGTAACTCTCGATAACGCACGGTCCGGCTATTACCGTGAGTCGTCCGTCTCCAAATGTTGCATTGCCGACCGAGAAGGGTTTCAGGTCTGTCTTCATGAACGCCCGAGTATACGCTTGACCTTGTCCAGAAATGAAAAGGACTTGCGGGGTTCAGGGTGAGCGGTGTCCTTGTGGTTGTTGCCGCCGATGATCCTGATCTCGTTCGATCCGGAACTCAACGCACGCACGCGCGCGATGTCCACGACGAGGCGGCCCGATGGCGACTCTACGCCCTCGCCGCGCAGCGCTTCAATGTCCGGGACGCTTGTCAGCGCGTGATGTTCCAGGCCGAGGCGTTCTGCCGTCTCCAACAGCTCTTGACGAAACTCACCGCCGTCCGCAGGTCGATCCGCCGGCGCCTTCTCGAGTGCATGCAGTACGACTCGTTCCACGTCTTCAGGAATCGCGGCGACGATGTTTCGCAGTGGCTGTGGCGGATCGGAAACATGCTTGGTAGCAATCTCAACGAGTGTCGATCCCGTGAACGGCGCCATGCCGGTCAACATCTCGTAGAGGATCACGCCAAGACTGTAAACGTCAGCAGCCGGCGTCAACTCGTCTCCGTTGTATTGCTCGGGCGCCATGTACCGCGGCGTGCCAATCAGCGCACCTGCCTGACGAAGCGTTATCGCGCCTTCGTCGTCATCAAGCGTATGCGCTGCGAGTTTTGCGATACCGAAGTCGAGCACCTTCACAACTGCCGGAACGTCCGGGCTCTGCGTGACGAGAATGTTCGATGGCTTGAGATCGCGATGGATAATCCCGGCTTCGTGCGCCGCCTCAACCGCCGCTGAAGCTTGCAGCATGATCGAGATGGCCCGTGCGGTTTCGATTGGAGCTTCCCTGACCAGAATCTCACGCAGTGTTGGACCTTCGAGCAACTCCATCACGAGGTAAACGTAGCCGTCGGCAGTTTCACCGAAATCGGTCACACTCACCGCGTTCTGATGTTGCAGACGAACCGCGGCCCGCGCTTCGCGTTGAAATCGGATCCGCGCCGCTTCGTCTGCGAGCAGACGTTGATGCAACAACTTGAGCGCAACCGGACGGTCCATCTGCAGATGTCGCGCGCGATAAACGGCGCCCATACCGCCGGCGCTCAGTCGCTGCTCGATGCGATACTTCTCGTCGAGCGTTTGACCGATCAGTAAGTCTTCAGATTGTTCAGCGATAGCCATCTGCTGTTATATGACAAGACAGAGTAATTCGTTTTGCGCACGTGAAGTGAGGTTAGTCTGGGCAGACTGTTGTACTCGCTAGTCGCCGCTGGTCGCGCTGAGGCGGTCGTGCATGACCAGATCGACTTCGCCATTCTTCTCGATCGCGGTCTCAGATTGCAACCGATTTTCGTAGGCCGCGCGCACGAATGCCGCAAATAGCGGATGGGCCTTGAGAGGTTTCGACTTGTATTCGGGGTGAAACTGGCAACCAATAAACCACGGATGTGACTCGCGCGGAAGCTCGATCATCTCCATAAACTTGCCGTCGGTCGACACGCCGCTGAACACCAGACCTTCCTTTTCGAGCACCTGACGATACTCCGGATTGAACTCGTAACGATGACGATGACGTTCACTGATCTCATCGACGCCGCCGTAAACTTCCTGGACCAGCGAACCCGGCGCCAACTTGCACGTCCAAGCGCCGAGACGCATCGTGCCGCCGAGCTCTTCCACGTCCACTAGATCGCGCAACTTGAAAATGATCGGATGCGGTGTTTCGAGATCAAACTCGGTTGAGTCAGCGTCTTTCAGCTCGCACGCGTTGCGCGCAAACTCGATACACGCGGTCTGCATGCCGAGGCAGATACCGAAGTACGGAGTGCGCGTTTTGCGAGCGTAATGAATCGCGCGAATCATGCCGGCGACGCCTCGTTTACCGAAACCGCCAGGAACCAGGATCGCATCGAAGTCGCGCAGGCGGTTCTCGTAGTCGTCGTCCATCAACTCTTCCGACTCGATCCACTTCACGTCGACTTTCAAATTGTTCGCGACGCCGCCGTGCGTCAGCGCTTCGCGCAGCGACTTGTAGGAGTCTTCCAGCTCGACGTATTTGCCGACGATGGCAATCGAGGCCCCACCGCCGGAAGGCTCGCGAATCGTCTCGACCAGCTTTCGCCATTCGGAAAGGTTCTG
The DNA here is from genome assembly GCA_025923035.1 of Pyrinomonadaceae bacterium. Classification (GTDB taxonomy): domain Bacteria; phylum Acidobacteriota; class Blastocatellia; order Pyrinomonadales; family Pyrinomonadaceae; genus PSRF01. Next base: position 7,510 of record JAICGQ010000044.1, read on the forward strand.
TTGCTGCGCGTGGGATTCGAGTCTCAACTGCGTGACGATGAGATCGTCGAGTCCCTGCTCGTGAAACGCGAGTGGAACGTCGTAAATCGTGTCAACGTCCTGCGCGCTGATGACGGCGGGCTCTTTGACGTTACAGAACAAGGCGATCTTGCTGCGCAACTCCCGCGACAACGGTTTCTCCGAGCGACACAAAAGAATGTCAGGCGCGATGCCGATCTCGCGCAGATCGCGAACTGAGTGTTGCGTCGGCTTTGTTTTTAGTTCACCTGCGGCGGCGATATATGGGACGAGCGTGACGTGCACGAAAATCGCATTCCCCGCGCCTTCTTCGTTGCCCATCTGGCGGATGGCTTCGAGAAACGGAAGCGATTCGATGTCGCCAACCGTACCGCCGATCTCGACGATTACGACGTCGGGTTTGTCTTTCTCGGCGACGGTGCGTACTGCCTCTTTGATCTCGTTGGTGATGTGGGGAATGACCTGAATCGTTTTGCCGAGGTAGTCGCCGCGGCGTTCCTTTTCGATTACTGAAAGATAGATGCGGCCGGTGGTCCAATTATTAGCGCGCGAAAGATGCGCCTGCGTGAAACGTTCGTAGTGACCCAGATCGAGATCCGTTTCCGCGCCGTCGTCGGTGACGAAAACCTCGCCGTGTTGAAACGGCGACATGGTTCCCGGATCGACGTTGATGTACGGATCCAACTTGATCAGCGCGACCTGAAGACCACGGCTTTCAAGCAGGCAGCCAATCGACGAGGCCGCTAACCCTTTGCCGAGACTCGAAACCACGCCACCAGTAACGAAGATGTATTTAGGCATTCGATCTCCCTGGATCACTATTGTTTGTTCGTTCAGGCTCTGCGCCTGTGTTGTCGTTCAACGCTTCGCGGTCAAGGTCGCCGCCGTCGGGTGGATCGCCTGATTGGTCCTTTTTGTTGTAACGCCCCTGCTTGAGATCTTCCTGCACCTCAGCTGCTTTTGCGGCTGAGGGATCGAGAAGTTTTTGGATACCGGTCATTCCCGCGTTTAGCAAACCCGGCCCTTCCTTTGCACGCTTTTCGAATTCTTCGGTCGAGAGGTTGTAAGGCTTGCCCAGAAGAGACAATCCGGCCAGCCCGCAAATCACGAGAAATACGATAACGGCCAGTCCAATCCAGTCGCTCATACAGTTTGCGCCATCTGTGCTTTCAATAACTCGAGATCTTCAGCGGTGTCGATGCCGATCGACGACGAACACGCCTCGACGACCTTTATCTTGACGCCATGCGCCAGCGCGCGCAATTGTTCCAACGCTTCGATCATTTCGAGTTTCGCCGGCGGCCAGCGAGTGAACTCCAGCAGTACGTCGCGCCGGTAAACATACAGTCCCGTGTGCTTGCGAAAAATCTTGAACAGCTCCGGCTCCGCTATCAATGCCGCTTCGGGACCGCCGCCATGCCGCTTGGTGGCGTCGGCCGGAAACGGTATCGGCGAACGCGAGAAATAGACGGCGTTGCCCTCGTCGTCTATGACGACTTTCACGAGGTTAAAATTCAACAATTCGTCGAGCGATTCGATCGGTTCGCACGTCGTCACGATCCCGGCGCCGCCGCTTACGGAGATCTCGTTCGCCATTGTATCGACTGCTTTTTCGATCGTCTCGGGCGCAATCAACGGTTCGTCGCCCTGCACGTTCACGATGATCTCGGCGTCAGGCAAGGTCGCGGCAACTTCGGCGACGCGATCCGTTCCGCTCGTGTGATTGGCGTCGGTCAGTCGCACCTCGATGCCTCTCGAACTGACCGCGTCCACGATCTCCTGGCTGTCCGTCGCGACGATCACGCGATCGACGTTTCGAGCAGCCTGCGCGCGTTCCGCAACCCAGCAAACCATGGGTTTGCCGTTGATTTCTATCAGCGCCTTGCCGGGCAAACGAGTAGAAGCGTAACGAGCAGGGATGATGGCGACGGTCTTTTTCGAGGAGGATTTTGGGGTGTTGTCGCCCGTCTGATTCACGGGATAACAGATTAGCCTGCGGCAGCGAAGACTGTCAACGAAACGTATGCGGAGGATCGTGTCCTGAGCTGAAAACCCCGTGTTGTGTTACTTCTTCCTGGTCTTCGCAGCCTTCTTCGCTGACCGGGAGCGATCGGCCGCCGTGCGTCGCTTGGCCGCGGAACGAGCCTGACGTGAAAGCGCAGTTTTTGATGCGGCACTGTGTCCTTCCCGCTTCAGCGCAGCGCGTGTCGCACGTGACCGTTTCGCAGACGTCTTCTTCGTCCCGCCTTTTTTAGCTTTGCGCAGGTCGCGTTTGGCTTGTTCCTTCGTCTCTTCCGAGCCTGTTTCCGGCGGCGGAAGTTCCACACCTGCGCGGCGAGCTTTCGACAAGCCGATTGCGATCGCCTGTTTCGTCGAACGCGCGCCGTGCTTCCCTTCGCGTACGTGTTCGATCTCTTCACGCACAAACTCGCCTGCCTGCGTGCTCGGCGCTTTTCCTTCGCGTTTGTCTTTGCGCGCTCGTTCGAGCGTCTCTTTTTCCGGCATCTGGCTTCTTCCTCAAGCTTGCATGAAATCAAAACAAGATCGTGCGCGCGCGTATCAGTAGCACACACGCGATCAAACGGTCGGGATCTTTCGCTGTAGGAAAGCAACGTGTGTTCCGGTCAGATGACTGGGTGGAATCGAATTTGCGCGTGTTTGGGATGACAAGGAGGCAAACATGGACCAGCAACAGTCGCAGAAAACGGGAGTACGTTCAGACGCGCAGAAACAGGATCGCGCCCGTGAAGGTTATTCAGCAATTCCGCCGTCGGAGCCTGTCGGTGGGGCGTTCGGTAAAGAGGATGATGATCGGCCCGACGACGTCGACCGGACCGATCATGAGGCGTCACTACACCACAACACTAACGTCGGTAAGAAGACCACGTAATCGTCTGCGCAATGTGATCTGTGCACGTGGTCACAGATCACATTGCGGCAGTCATCGACTGGCTGTGTCGCCTGAGAAACTCCAGTGTCTTCGTATTGAACTGCTCGACGTTCTCGTAGATCGTTGCATGTGAACAATCTTCGAAGATCACTAACTCTGAATCTTCGATGCCGTTTTTCAACTGGTCGGCAAAACGTAGCGAGGTTAGGTGATCCTGACCACCAAAAGTGATCTGCGTCGGCGCCTTTATTCTGCTCAGTTGCGCCTCCGCATCATGTGCGATCACGGCATTCGATTGCTTCATAAAACTCGCGACCGACATAATCGGACGGCTGCGCATGAAGCCACTCAACCGCTGAATCACATCATATTTGGTGGCGTACATTTCGGGCGTGAAGCACCAGGGGAACATGTTGCTGATCGCCATCTCGGTGACGCTGTTCAAGCCCTTCGCGGCTGCCTGCCAGCCCTGCACCACTGTTTTTAAATACTCATCGGTCTTGGCCCAACCGCTGTGCAACGATAACGTCTTAACCTTCACTGGATACTTCGCCGCCAGCCACATACCGACTGCCGCTCCCAGCGACAGGCCCATGACGTGCGCCTGCGGCATTCCAAACTCCTGCATGAACGCGGCGATATCGTCGGCATACTGTTCCATCGACACGTCGCCACCCGGCTTGTCGCTTTGGCCGGTGTCGCGCAAGTCGAGCGAGATGCAACTGAAGCATTTCGAGTACTCGGCGACTTGAAACGCGTAACACGCGTTATCGGCGGACAGGTAAGGAATGAGAATCAGCGGCTCGCCGACTCCCTGCTGTTCGTAATACATCTTGATTCCGTTTGCTACGAGCTTAGGCATGGGGAAACCTCCTTATTGCATCTTGAAAGTGACTGCCATTGTACCTACTACTTTGCTGAAACCGTCAGTGGTCTCAAAAGGGTGAAACTTCCATCGCTGAGCGGCTACCAAGTGCCTTTGAGCAGCAGCGGATGTCCTTGCAAGGTCCTGGCGCAAATGAGATCGCCCGTTTTCGAGATGAGAACTTCCACCACCACTGTGCCCTGCGTGCGCGACGCCAATGCAATCGGTGGATAACTCGGTCAGCGACGCAATCGACATTACTCCTTCTTCGTTATACCTGTTTGAAATTCGTCGCGCTTGCGAGTTGCGATTTTATAGATTATGAAGCCAATGATAACAACAGGCAGTCCAAACAGCACGACCAGCATTGCGAGCAACTTGAGTAAGCCGCTAACTCCAAGATCGCCGGGATGAAGGAGCAACATAATCATTTGAGCTTCCAAGCTACTACCGCCGGCCGCCGACGATTGCGCGGAGGTGGCGGAGACGGGCGTTGAGGTCTTCGGGAGTTAGGGTGGCGTACTTCGCGGGTAATAAGCGACGGCTCGAGGATTCGAAGACGGCCAGGAGTTCCATGTAGTCCAACAATTCCGCGTCGCGACTTGGGAAGTAATCGACCGCGGCGCGCAGGAAATGGCTGTCGCGGACGACGGGTTCGCCATTCTCACGGACCGCCTCAGGACTTTCATCGCGTGCGGCGTCATCGTTGGCCAGCAAGATGACCGCTTCAATGTCCGCATTGCTGTAACCAACCAGCTTGCTCGAAAACCCATCGCGAATCGTCGTGAGATCGACGTTCGTCTTGATCTTGTTCTTCCGCAACAGCGCCTTCGCCACCAACTCCACCTCTTCCGGCGTCTGCACGTAAAGAAACGGGATCTTCCGATCGAGACGCCCGGCACGCTTCAGATCGACGTCGAGTTTGTCGGGCCGGTTCGTCATCACCAAGAACAGAATGCGCCCCCGATTCGACGTGTCCGACATAAACTCCTTAATCCGCGCAATCACCCGCGACGACGTGCCACCATCGCCTTCACCATCCGTGTTGCCGAAGGCGCGATCGCCTTCGTCGATGATCACCACCACCTGACCGATAGCACGAATCACGTTCAGGATCTTTTCGAGGTTGCCTTCCGTGGCCCCAACCCACTTCGAACGAAAGTTTTTCAACTTGATCGTCGTCAGCCCACACTCCTTCGCAAAAGCCTCGGCGACGAACGTCTTCCCGGTGCCCATTGGACCAGTGAAGAGTATGCCCATCGGCACGCGACTCGTCCGTCCCTCGCGAATACTCTCGGCGATAACCATCAGGTCTTTCTTGATCTCGTCCATTCCGCCAACGACGTCAAACCCGTGCGCCGGCTCCACAAACTCCACCAGACCAAAACACTCGCGCTCCAAAATCTCGCGTTTGCGTTTGGCGATAAGACGATCGGCTTCCTTCCGCGCGCGTTCGTACGGCGTCGGCAGGTTCGGATCGGGCGCAGGCGTCGTGGCAGTCGGGGCGACGAGTTCCTTGATCTCCTCGCGGTTCAGGTTGCTCGTCAGCGCCGCGAGCTTGTGCGCGCGACCGGCCGCATCAGCCCCGCCACCCAACAATCCGGCAATGAACGTCTCACGGTCCGCCAGCTCTTCTTCAGCCGCAGGCTGCGGCGTCAATATCGACGCGATCTGAATCGCCTTCAGACCCGCCGTCATGCCCGCATAACGTTCGCAGTCTTTGTCCGTCAGACGCGAATCGGCCAAACGAGTTGCTTCGCGACGCGTGGCGTAATCCGGCATCGGCACTTCAACTACGGCGACCTTCGGATTCGAAATCAGTTTCGGCGCCAGCTCCGTCACGTTTTCCGAGATCGCCAACACGACGTTGTCGCCGCGCTCGATCTCCGGCAGCGACGACCATCGATGCAACGTGACGATCGCCGCGCGATCTGATTCGCTTTGAAAGTTTGGATCACCAGCAGGCGCGATTGCTTCGGCGTACTCCATGATCACCGCAGTCTTCTTCGACCCGATCAGCAATCGCTCAAACGCCGCGAACACTTTTTCCTTGTCAGTCGCCAGCAACAGATCCTCGAGGCTGGTGACGCCATCTGCACGCTTCGTAAATCGTGCGCCGGTAGCAACGTTGTAAACAGCGATCGTATCCTTCGAATCCTTGAGCAAGACGTCGGTCAAAAACTCGGTCAACGCCATCATCTTTTTGCTGCAGAGGACAACGTCGTAAACGTTGCCGTGCAGCACAAACATCGACGCCTCGCCGCGCAAATAACGACGTCGCAAATCTTCGGCCCATGCGGGAAGCACACGCGCTTCGCTCATATGTTCAGGTCCTTTAAGCCCATGGGATTCAAAAGCCGCTCGGTATCCGCGGCCGTCTGTTTGATCGACTCGACACCGTCGAGCAGCTCGTCAAGCTGGCCCGTCAACTCCTGCGGCGACTGCATCGTGACAATCTGATCGGCAATCAACTGAAACGAATTCTCGATCAAATCGAGCTGGCCGCGAGCAAGCATGAGGTAATGACGAATCTCTTTCATCTTGTCGAAACGCTTCATGATGATCGCGAGGTTCTTGCCGGCGATGTCGCTGCCCGCGGTACGTACGTCCTGGTTCTTGACGGCAGTTTCCCACCGGCGCCGCTCTCGTTCGAGATCGCTCACGTCGACCGATTCAAGGTAGTACTCATAGCGGCTGCACGTCGTTGCCATCTCGATAAACGCTTCGACGAGGCGATCGGTCTTCGTCAATTCAGTGCGCAGCAGTTCGCCGGTGAACGAAGGATTCTGCGCCGCGAGCGAATTAATCTCATGTTGACGCGCGATCAGTTCAACTACGCGTTGACGATCCTGTTCGTCGAGATGCCTGAGTCGCTCCGCGCGGGCGGCCTCTTCCACCGCGCGCTCTTCAGCTTCAAACGACGGGTCCCATAACCATTCGCGAAGCTTTTTCGACCCGGGCGCGTTCGTAATCCACAGCACTTCAAGGCCGAGAGTAATTACGGCGATCAACGGATTGAGCGTGAGCGCCGACGCAGCCAGACCGCCTGCGAGCAGCGATAGATTGTAAGGATTGGCGAACGCCTTCTTTACGTACGATCGTTTCTCGTGGATCTTCTGGCGGAGGAAAGCCTGCGTCGCGCCGAGCGTGTCGTCGCGCAACGGCGTGACGTTTACCGGCACACCGTCCTTCCGCATCGCCTGCTGCGGCGGCTTACTCAGATGCTGCTTTTCGCTGCCCATAACCAGGGAAATTGCCCGATCAAGACTTGGCGGGGGCGTAGATCAGGTCCAACAACTTCTTCTCGACCGCGCGAAACTCCGGCGCCGATTTTAACGCAATGTCGCGCACGGGAAACGCAGGCACGTCCACCTTGTGCAGAATCCGCGCCGGACGATGCGACAAAACGTAAATCGTATCGGCTAAATAGACGGCTTCAGAAACGTCGTGAGTCACGAACAGAATCGTGTTGTTTTCGGCGCGAGAAATATCGAGCAACAGACTCTGCATGCCCCATCGCGTTTGCGGATCCAGCGCGCCAAACGGTTCATCCATCAACACCACGCGCGGATTGTTGACCAGCGTTCGCGCAATCGCCACACGCTGTTTCATGCCGCCGGAAAGATCTTTCGGATAACGCTCGGCAAAGTCAGCCAAACCCACCGACTTCAAAATCGAATCCGAAATCTTTCGTCGCTCCGATTTCTTCGTGCCCTGGAGCTTCAACCCATACTCGACGTTCTCGCGCACCGTCAGCCAGCCAAACGAAGTGTACGCCTGAAAGACCATACCGCGATCGCGTCCCACGTCCACAACCGGCTTGCCGTCAACCAGCACTTCACCTTCGGTCGGTGGAAACAGTCCGGCGACGGCTTTCAGGATCGTCGACTTGCCGCAACCCGATGGACCAAGAAAGACGACGATCTCACCCGAGTCAGGCTTATCGAGCACGTCAAACGAAACGTCACGCACTGCTTCCGTGCGGTTACCGTTGCGATCGATGTAGGTCACACTCAAATTGCTGACGCGCAGCTTGGGCGGGACGCCGCTTTGATCCGCATGGTAGGTGGGCTTCGCGTACTGCTGCGTCGCAACGTCGACGGCGATCGTGCCGGGTTCACCAGACTGCGGAAGCGGAATTGGACCTTGATTATCAGCCATATTAGTTCCTGGATTTCGGTGGCTCAAGACGCTTCACGCCAGCGGAACAGCAGCCCGGAAAGGAGTCGAATTAGAAAGTCAGTCAATAGTCCGATGCCGCCGATCACCAGCAACCCGGCGAAAGACCACGATGCCCGGTGATGAGTGCGCGCGAGCTCAACCATGTAGCCCAGGCCATACTCCGGATTCACGGCTTCAGCAAGAATCACGTACGTCCTGGCGATGGCGTTCATCACGCGAAAGCTGTCGAAAATCTCCGGCAACGCGGCCGGAACGAGCACGGTCCTGACTACCTGAAACTTGGTTGCACCCAACGTCAACGCCGTTTGGACCAGTTCCTCCGGCACGAGACGGATCGAAGTAACAACCACCGGCAGCAGATACACAAACACGCCCAGAAAGAGAAACGCGATCTTCTGTCGCTCGTAGATTCCGAACCAAAGGATCAGTAACGGAATGAACGCCGAGATCGGCATGTAACGCAACGGCGCCATGATCGGCTCGAAGAAGCGGTTGATGGGATCGAATGCGCCCATCAGGATCCCCAGCGGCAGCGCGATCGCGGACGCCAGCAGAAAGGCAATGGCGATCCGTTGCGTTGAAATCAGGATCGCCTTTGCCAGATCGTAATGGAGGAATAGTTGGAGCGTGCCGCGGATGACCTCAGTCGGCTTCGGCAAAAAACTCGGCTGAACGAGGCCACCATACGAGAGCACGCACCACGTACCCAGGACGAGCGCCGGCGCCACGAGGCCCAGAATAAAGGCCGTTCGTTTCGGCAGCGGCGAGCGGATGGCCCAGAAGTTAGATTTGCGCGACACGTTTGTGCTTTGTTCTTTGTGTTTTGTTCTTAGTTCTTTGTACCTGGTTAGCCCGTTTACCTAGCGAGCAAAGAACAAAGCACCAAGGACTAAGCTCTACAGTTTTAGTTCGTGGCGAGAATCACCTTGATGTCGGTGCGCCGGTTTTGTTGTCGTCCAGCTTCGCTGGTGTTTTCCGCGATTGGATTGGCCGAGCCGCGACCGATTGTCTGGAAGCGCGTTGGCGGAATGTGCGGGAAGTTCTGGACGATGTAGTTCTTCACGGCTTGTGCACGCTTCTCCGAGAGCGGCACGTTCACCGCCTGCGAACCGGTGCTGTCGGTGTTGCCTTCAATGCGCAACACGGTGGCGCCAAAAGACGTCATCGTCTCGCCCAACTTGTCGAGCAACAGGTACGACCCCGGCATGATCTGATCGGATCCCGGTGTGAACTGAATCTGGATCTGCTGGTGCAGGATCGGAATGTCTCTCGACGACGGCGCCTTGGCAACGACCGGCGCCTCTTCTACTTTTTGCCCCGGATAATTCGCGGCAACCGCTTGCAGGAACCGCGTGTCAGCCCACTCCTGCGCGTTGACGGGCTTCGTCACCAAACCCTTTTTACGCCAGATTACCGACGCTGTATCGAACAACGTCTCGTAGTGTGCTTTCGAACCGGTTAGACCGTAGAACTGTGCGTTGTCGGCATACGGCGTCAACTTCAAACCTGACAACATGCCGGAGACGGTTTCGTTATCGAGCTTTAATGCCTTTCCGATCACTTCGTAAGAACCGTTCGGATTGTTCTTGATCATCTCAATGCCGTCGAGCCAACCGCGGACGAAGTCGCGAACGGTTTCCGGCGCCTGATTGATCAAGTCCTGACGCGCGATCAACGTGTCGGCGATGATGTTGGTCGCAGCCTGGGTCGAAACGAGTACGTGAGCTGCGTCTCCACGAGCCGCCACGGCACCTGAAAGATCGGGCTCCCACGTCACGGCCGCGTCCACCTGTCCCGCCTTGAATGCTGCGGCTGCTGCCGGTGCGTCTGTAAGGAAAAGAATGTTCTTCTCGACCGTATTGCGTTCATCAGGTGTCAGACCTGACTGCGACAGAAGATACAGCAGCAGAAAATGCGACGGCGTGAACTGCGTGCAGGCGATCTTCTTCCCTTTCAGATCTTCAACTGACTTGATTGTCGAAAGCGACACGATGCCGTCGCCGCCACGCGACCAGTCCTGCATGATGATCGACTTGCCCTGCTGGTTGTTTTGCGCCAATTCGGCGGCTTCACGCGCCCAGTTGTCGATCGTGTTCCACATGATGTCGACCTGGCCGCTGCGAAACGCGGCAAACTTCGCCGCCGGATCCTCAAGCAGCACAAACTTCACGTCCATGCCGTATTTCGACTTGTACTGCGACCCGGCATTTGGATCCATGCCGTTGTTGAAGACGATTCCCGGTGCGTGGCCGGCCCACGTGTTGATGCCGACGATCAGCGGACGGTTCAAGCGACCGCTACCGATCGAAGCTGACGTCACGCCGGTTGAACCAGCGTTGCGGTTGGGATCGCCGGGGGCGTTGTTCAGCTTGTCGAAATCGCCTTTGGCATCTTCAGTGGAGGCCCTTTCACCGCCGGCCCACTGTTTGATGGCGTCGCCTTTGTAATGCCACGTCGCAAAACCGATAACGGCAAACACAACAACTGCTATGAAAGCTTTTGCAAGGGGAGTCAGTCTCATTTGTAGCCTCGTTTAAGGAAACACGGATTCCACGAATCGCGAAATCCGCTTGTTACATGGTCTTATTGGTTTGGGCCTGCTGGGCGGCTTTCTTAGCCTTCAACGCGGCAAGCTCTTGTTTGGCCTGTACGTCGCCGGTTTGATTGCGTAGTGCCGCGAGCCGCGCATCGAGCGAGGATTCCGACAGCTCTTTGCCGAGGTTCGCTTCGGCGATCGTGGTCTTGATGTGCTGACGAACGTTGTCGAGCGCCTTCACTTCAGCGTCAACGGAAAGTCCATCCAACTGTTCCTGCACCTTGATGCGGGCCTGGGCCGACTGCATCTTTGCCAGCATCGAATCGCGTTCGCTTTGGAGTTTTCTAATCTCCGATTGAACACCCAGGAGCGAGTTCTTCGCGGAGTCAGCGTCGGTGCGCGCCTGTTCCATTTCGTTCTTGAGCTCCGTGACGTCGGCGGCGAGCTGATTTTTCTTCTGGATCAGAATCACAGCGAGATCGTCCTGATCGGTGTTCACTGCGGTTTCGAGCTCCGCTTCAGTCTGGGCCAATTCCGTAGTCGCGCGTTTGTAACGCTCGTCGAGATCTTCACGGCGGCGAATGATTCCGGCGGTGGCGGTCTTCAGTTTCGAATACTTCGCGACCATAGAATTGATGGCGTTCTCGTAAGCAATCTCCGGATGCTCTTTCTCGATGTCGGAGATCCACAGCGACAGGAAACCTTTCCAAAGATTAGCCAAACGTTTGAACATAGTCTTCTCCCTTTCTAGCTAGCCGGATTTCCCGCTGCCGGTTCTGAAGGATCGTGGAGCTTGGGTGAAGCCTTGACCACACTCGCCACTTTGTCCTGGCCAAAAAACTCCAGCACTTGTTGGACTTCGAGTTTCTTTTCGTTGCACACCCTGATGAGGTTCTGTTGCTCTTCAACACTCTGCTGCATCACCGCGCGAATGTTTTTGATCTCTTCTTCGTACTGCTTGATGCGCGCGTCTGATTCCTGAATCAGTTTTTCATTGTCGGCGGCGCCGTTGCGGATGTAACCATCGAGCGCCTGGATCTCCTCCACGGTCGCTTCGATGATCTTCTCGATTGGCACTCCGAACGCCTTCAGCGAAGCTTCGACGATCTGTTTCTTGATCGCGGCATCGGTTCCGGCCGGCAAGCTGCGCAGCAACTCCGTCGTACGGGCGACGCGCTGTTGCTCGTCTCCGTCGACTCCGGCCGCTTCAAAAACCGCGGGAAAATCGACCTGCCCGCCCGCGGGTCGCGGTGGCTCTTTTTGAAAGACGGTCTGAGTGGGTGACGGCGTCGCGTAGGTGTCCGCAGATCGGGCGAACGTATCGACTGGTGGCGACTCGGGACTCTC
>JAICGQ010000045.1 GCA_025923035.1 Pyrinomonadaceae bacterium
ATTTATTGCTGTCCGAGATCAGAAAGCGGTGATTAAGAAAGTCTGGAAATTGTTTGGGAACACGGATGACCAAAATTAACAAAATCGTTCTTGCATATTCCGGCGGACTCGATACGTCCGTCATGCTCCGTTGGCTCAAAGAGCACTACGGCTGCGAAGTCGTTTGCTATTGCGCCGACGTGGGCCAGGGCGCCGAACTGTCGGGGCTCGAAGAAAAGGCGCTCGCGACGGGCGCGTCGAAACTCTACGTCGAGGATCTGCGCGAGGAGTTTGTGCGCGATTACGTTTGGACCGCGGTGAAAGCGAACGCGGTTTACGAAGGTGTCTATCTGATGGGCACTTCCCTTGCCCGCCCTGTGATCGCGAAGAAGCAGATCGAGATCGCGCAAAAGGAAGGCGCGGACGCGGTGGCCCATGGCGCAACCGGCAAGGGAAACGATCAGGTCCGCTTTGAACTGACCTACTACGCGCTGCAACCGGACATCAAGGTGATCGCGCCGTGGCGTGAGTGGGAGTACAAAGGACGCAACGACCTGATGGCATATGCGAAGGAGCACGGCATTCCGATCACGGCCACTGCCGAGAAGCCGTATTCGACCGATGCGAACCTGATGCACATCTCATACGAGGGCGGCATCCTCGAAGACCCGTGGGCCGAGCCGCCCGAGAACATTTTTCAACTGACGCGTTCGCCGGAAAACGCGAGTGCCGAACCGCAGTACGTCGAAATCTCTTTCGAGAAAGGCGAGCCGGTGGCGATCGATGGACGCAAACTCGATCCGGTCGCGCTGCTCGAAACGTTGAACAAACTCGGCGGCACGCACGGTATCGGCCGTGTCGATCTCGTCGAGAACCGGTTTGTCGGAATGAAGTCGCGCGGTGTTTACGAAACGCCCGGCGTCACGATTTTGCATGCAGCGCATCGCGCGCTCGAGTCGATCACACTCGATCGTGAAGTGATGCACTTGCGCGATTCGCTCGGTGTGAAGTTTGCCGAGAGCGTGTATTACGGTTTCTGGTTCGCGCCGGAGTTCAAGTTGATGCGCAAGATGATCGACGAAACGCAGGTGCGCGTGAGCGGTGATGTGCGGTTGAAGCTGTATCGCGGAAACGCGATCGTCGTTGGACGTCGTTCGCCTAATTCGTTGTACGACGAGAACGTCGCGACGTTTGAAGCGGACACTGTTTACAACCAGCGTGATGCCGAAGGGTTTATCAAGCTGAACGCGTTGCGGTTGAGATTGGGAAGGGGGCAGGCATGACGAAGCAAATCACTGTTGTGGACGTCGACAAGATCGGTTCGGCCACGTCGCCGCTCGGTCTGTCGAGGACTGTCGGAATCGTGAGCTCAACGTCTTCGCCGCGTGCCGGCGACGTTGTGGTCGTGCGCGCGCTGACCGACAGCGCCACTTACAACATGCTCGAACTGCCGACCGGACGTCTCGCGAAGATCAATCCCGGCGACTTGTTGATCGGCGTGCTGGGCCGGCGACGTGCGTTGAAGGGTTTTGTCGGCGACGTTCCTGCTTCCGTGAACGCGGGTGACGAGCTTCATCTGCTGAATATGGGCGGCGTCATCGGTTATTGCACCGGTCACCACTCGAGTCTCGGCGATGCGATCAAGCTCGAGGTCAAAGGACTGGTTTGCGACGAAGACGGGAACGTGATGAACATCGCAAATGCCGCGCTGCCGTTGCGCACTCGCCTCGGTGAGACTGCACCGATCGTGATGATTGCCGGTACTAGTATGAACAGCGGCAAAACGTACGCGGCGACTGAATTGATCAAACAAGCGACGCGTGCGGGACTGAAAGTCGCGGCGGCCAAGCTTTCGGGCGTGGCGTGCCTGCGCGACACGCTGAACATGGCGGACCATGGCGCTGCTGCCACCGCGAGTTTTCTCGATTGTGGTCTGCCGTCGACCGTGGACGTCGAAGATCTGGCGCCAATGGCAAAGGCCATCATCGCGCGATTGAATGAAATTTCGCCGGACTTGATCGTGATCGAGTTGGGCGACGGCATTCTCGGCGGGTATTCAGTCGACACGGTTTTCGCCGATGCGGAGTTGCTCGACGCCACGGCGGCGCTGGTGTTCTGCGCGTCTGACTACGTCGGTGCGTGGGGCGGGATTGAGTTGTTGCGGCGGCGCGGTGTTGAGGTCGACGTCGTGTCGGGATCGGTTACGGACTCGCGCATGGGTGGCGATTACATCACGTCGCAGTTCAACGTGCCTGCGGCGAATGCCCGGCGCGAAGGCGAGAGGTTGTTTGAGTTGGTGATGGCGAAAGTTCAGGCGACTGTATCGGTGTAGTAATGAATAAGATTCGTGTGGCGATCTATGGGGGTTCAGGTTACGGCGGCTCGGAGCTGCTGCGGATACTGCTGTTTCATCCGCACGTCGAAGTGGTCTTCGTGACGGCGAACGAGCATGCCGGCAAGCCGGTTGGCGAAGTGCACCGGAACCTCAACGGGTTGACTGATCTGAGTTTTGTGACGGCGCCGGAAAGCATCGAGAACCTCGATTGCGTTTTCCTCGCGCTCCCGCACGGGCAGGCGATGGACATCGTCCCGCGCCTGCCCGCTGAAATCAAAGCGATCGATCTGTCAGGCGATTTTCGACTGCGCGATCGGGCGGTGTTTGAGAAGCATTACAAACAACCGCACACGGCGATAGAAGCACAGGCCGGGTTCGTCTACGGCCTGACAGAAACTAATCGCGAGGCTATTCGCGATGCGCGGCTGATCTCGAATCCCGGATGCTTTGCGACGGCTACGCTGCTCGGCCTGGCGCCGCTGGTCGCGAACGGCACGTTAAGCGGTCGCGTGATCGTCGACGCCAAGACCGGATCATCCGGGTCGGGCGCGAAAGCCGCGTCGAACACGCATCATCCGCAACGGATGAATTCGTTCTACGCGTACAAGCCGTTCACGCATCAGCACGTGCCGGAGATCGAGCAGGAGCTCGAACACGTTGGCGATTGGACCAACGAGCTCGTCTTCATGACGCATTCACTGCCGGTGTCGCGCGGGATCTTCGCGTCGATCTACGCCGAGAGTAAACGTGATCTGCCGGAAGACGAGTTGCGCACGATGTTCGCCGACTACTATCGCGACGCTTTCTTCGTCCGGCTCGTGAACGGTTCGCCCGACATCAACTGGGTGAAGACGACGAACTTTTGCGACATCGGATTCGCGGTCCGGGGCAAGCAGCTCGTAATCTTCTCCGCGATCGACAATCTCGTGAAAGGCGCTGCCGGACAAGCGGTGCAGAACATGAACCTGATGTTTGGGTTAGACGAAAAAACCGGCTTGATGCTGGTGGGAACAAATCCGTGAAATCCGTAGTTGAAATCGAGGATCAGTTTCAGCTCGCCACGTACAAGAAGATGCCGATCGCGGCTGAACGTGGCGAAGGCGTCTGGATCTACACCACCGACGGCGACAAGTATCTCGATCTTTACGGCGGGCACGCTGTCGCCGGCACTGGACACTGTCATCCGCACGTGGTCCAGGCGATTCGCGAACAGTCAGAGAAACTGTTGTTCTATTCGAATCTCGTTTATTCAGACGCTCGCGCAGGCGCAGCAGAACGGCTCGTGTCGGTCGCGCCCACGGCGTTGACCAAAGCCTTCTTCTGCAACTCAGGCACAGAAGCAAACGAGAACGGCATGCGCATGGCGCGCATGGCCACCGGACGCGAAAACGTAATCACGTTCAGCGGCGGTTTTCACGGTCGAACGGCCGACGCTATCAGCGCCACGTTCCTCGGCAAGTATCGCGAAATCGGAAAACCAAACGTACCCGGACACCTGGAAGCGACGTTCGGCGACATCGAGTCGGTGCGCGCGCTGGTTGACGACAACGTCGCCGCGATCATGCTTGAACCGATCCAGTCGATGGCCGGTGTGCGCATGGCCCAACCCGCGTTTTATCGCGAGCTTCGCGAACTGTGTGACGAGCATGGCGTGGTGCTGATCTACGACGAGGTGCAGACTGGCGTGGGTCGTACCGGCGAGTGGTTTTTTGCCGGCAGCGCTGCAGGCGACGGCGTCGTACCCGACGTCGTGACGCTGGCGAAGGCGCTCGGGAGTGGCGTACCGGTGGGCGCGTGTCTGGTCACGGAAGCAATCAGTTCGCATATCAAAGAGAACGATCTCGGCACGACATTCGGCGGCGGCATGTTGGCGATGGCGGCAGTCACCGCGACGCTCGAAGCGATCCAAAACGATCGCATGCTGGCCAACGTGAAGTTAGTCGAAGCGCACCTGCGCGAGCGGTTGCGTGAAATCGAACAAGTCGTCGCGGTCCGCGGACTCGGTTTGTTGCTGGGCATTGAATTCAACGACAAGGCCGCGCCGGTGCACAAGGCGTTGCTCGAACAAAAGATCATCACCGGAACATCAAGCGACGCTAACGTGTTGCGCTTGCTGCCGCCGCTGTGTCTCAGCGCGGAACATGTCGATCTGTTTGTCGCGCAGTTGGAAAAGATATGCACTTCCTGAACACCAAAGATGTCGATCTGAATGCGCTGATCGAAGCGGCGTTGCGTTTCAAGCGCGGCGAAGATCGCTCACAGCCGCTGGTTGGAAAGTCAGTGGCGCTCGTGTTCTTCAACCCGAGTTTGCGCACGCGGGCGTCGATGCAGGTCGGCATCTACGAACTCGGCGGAAATGCCGTCGTGCTTGAACCAGGTGGCACGAGCTGGACGCTGGAACATCGCGCCGGCGCCGTGATGGACGGTGATAAGACCGAACACGTCGCGGAGTTCGTGCGCGTGCTGGAACGGTACTGCGTCGCGATTGGTGTGCGCACGTTTGCGGCGTTGAAAGACTGGCCGGAAGAACGGACCGATCCGATTCTGAGCGCGTTTGCGAAGTATGCGTCCGTGCCGATCATCAATCTCGAATCCGCGATGCATCATCCGTGTCAGTCGTCGGCAGACATGATGACGATTCGCGAGAAGCTCGGCGAGGGACGGAAGCGTGTCGTTTTGACGTGGGCGTGGCATCCGAAACTGCTGCCGATGGCGGTGCCGAACAGTTTCGCTCTCGCGGCGGCGCAGATGGGCCACGATCTCGTGATCGCGCATCCGGCGGGGTACGACCTGGACGAAGAATTGATCGACACGTCGCGACAACTCGCTGCCGGTGCCGGTGGCAGCGTGAAAGTCACAAACGACATGGACGCGGCGTTCACCGGCGCGGAAGTGATCTACGCGAAGAGCTGGGGCGCGAAACAGTTTTACGGCCGCGACGAACAGGACACAATCACGCGCGCGCAGTATCGCAACAAGTGGATCGTCAACGAACGGCGCATGGCGCAAACGGACGATGCGATTTTCATGCATTGTCTGCCGGTCCGTCGGAACGTGATTGTCACCGACGGCGTCATCGATTCGCGGTCATCAGTGGTGATCGACGAAGCCGAAAACCGTTTGCACGTACAAAAAGCGGTAATGAAGGAGCTTTGTGCTTAGTTCTTTGAGCTTTGTCTTCAAACAAAGAACTAAGCACAAAGCACTAAGCACAAAAAGAATATGGCCGAACCTAGATCAAGTATCGACGATCAACTACGTCTGGACCTTCTGCGCGAAGCGCTGCCGTACATTCAGCGCTTCCAGGGGCACACGTTTGTCGTCAAGCTCTCGGGAAAGGTAACGGAAGCTCCGGAGAACCTCACGTCGCTGGCCGAAGAACTTGCACTGTTGCATCAGGTCGGCATTCGCATCTGCGCCGTTCATGGCGGCGGCAAACAGCTCAGCGAGCTCGCCACCAGGCTCGGTGTCGAACAGACGATCATCGAAGGCCGGCGCGTCACTGACGACGCGACGCTCGAAATGGCAAAGATGATCTTTGCCGGAAAGATCAACACCGACATCCTTGCAGCGCTCCGCCATCGCGGCATCGAAGCTGTCGGACTCTCCGGTGTCGACGGGAACATCGTCCACGCTGAACGGCGGCCGCCGAAGGAGATCATCAACCGCGAGACCGGCGAACGCGACAAAGTCGATTTCGGACACGTCGGCGACGTCGTGCAGATCAACGCACGACTGCTCACCGTTTTGTTGGACCACGGCTACCTGCCGGTTATCTCGTCACTAGGCGCTGACGCCGAAGGCATGGTCTTCAACATCAACGCCGACACGATCGCCGCCGAGATTGCGGTCCAACTCCAGGCCGAGAAGTTGATCCTGCTCAGCGACGTTGACGGCATTTATCTAAGGCCCGGCGATCCGGAGTCGAAACTCTCGCGTCTCACGGCCGCCGAAACTGATGAATTAATCAGCAGCGGCGCCGCAACGGGCGGCATGATCCCCAAACTTCAGAGCATAGCTACACTCCTGCGCCGTGGCGTGCACAGCGCCCACATCATCAGCGGCTCAAAACGCAACGCTCTCCTTTCCGAAGTCTTTACCGACAAAGGCACCGGAACGATGATCGTTGCCTAAATCACCCGATCGGTGATTGCGGCAAGTAGCGATCGCGATCGAACGGCGGATCTTCGTGATCGGGCATCGGATCGTCCGGCCAGTCGTGCGCCCAGCGCTTCCGGTGCTCTTCGTCGGCGTAGTACCTCAGGTAAAGCTGATTGTCGGTTTCGCTGCCGCTGCCGGTGAGGTCAATCATGTACGCGTAGCTCGGGTTTTCGGGAAACAGCACCGCCTCCTCCCGCAAACCGTCGACATATAAGTAACTGTAAAGTTGGCGATCGGTGAGATGGTTCGTGTGCAGCACGTACGCGCCGAGTGACGCCATGCGCTCGACGACCTCGTTCAGCTTCGCCGCGAGCGAAGCATCATCGAGCTGATCCGGCGCCGGGATTTCGACGCCGCAGTTTGCGAGCAGACGAAACAGCGTGATCGGTTCGGCAGTTTCATACTCCAGCACTTGCCGGAGAAACTCCTCCTCCATGTCGGCCGGCATCGACTCGAGCGACATCGCGCTGCCGCCGAGCTTCTCCAGTTCCTGACGCAGTTTGGCGATCCGTTCTTCCTGATCGGGTTCGTCGGCGAATTGAATTGTTGTCATTCCTGGCTCCTTAAGAATCGAGAGGTTTAAGGACAGGCGCGCCTGGAGGCGATGAGGCCCTCCGTCCGATTTATTGTTTGTGTGGGTGAGCGCGCATTGTCGTACTTGCGCTCAGAAAAGTAAAGCGTGTCTTAATCGAAAGATCCTGGCGGCGGCGCCGGCGCAGTGAAGGTGTTGAGATCAGTCAATCCCATGCTTGCTTCAATCTCCTGCATCCGCAAGACGGCGGATTCAAAACCGTGATCGTCGCCGAAGTGGTCCGCTTCGATCTCTTCAAACTTCGCCCCGAGTTCGTCGAGCTCGGATTCTCCGAGTGACGACTTCCATGCCGGAAAGACGATCGTGTCTTCGATAGCGGAGTGAAAATCGTACATTCGCGCAAACGAATCCAAAGCAGTTATTAACGGCGTCACTGCGTTTGACGGAATGCGATCTCCTCCCGTCACGGACAGAACGTAGTCCGTGATGTCGCGGCCGCGCGCGTGCTGGTTCAGCAGCACATCGACGTACGCTTCCGCCGGATTGCGAAACTTCTTGATCAGCGGAAGTATGTGGGCTTCTTCCAGTTTCTTCTCATGATAATCCTCGCCGAAGACACGAAACAGTTTAGCCGTCTTTTCCAGCACATCCGGCGGCACTGAGGAGGGATCCTGACGAAGTCGGGTGGCGGCCTCGCGGTAAACGATCAAAGCACGACGCAACACACCGTGTTCGCGCATCAGATCTTCAGTAGCCGTGACGTCAGCCGGACCAAGCTCACCCGCTGTCGGTTCATTCGGACTCGCGTTACTCCCCTGGATTGATCCGCGCCGGCAACCAACCAGCAAAGCCCCGGCGCCGGCGAGCGAAATCCCCGCCAGCAGTTCTCTTCTCGTCTTGTTCAAATGATGTTCTCCTGATCCGTGTTTCCTGACAGCCGCTTTGATATTACTCTCACTGCGAAGTTAGACTAAGCAAAATCTCATATGGACAACGAAGTGATCGCCCGCCGGTTCTACCGTCTCGCTGCTTTGATGGAGCTACGTGGTGACGATCCCTTTCGCTGGCGCTCGTATCGCAACGCCGCCGAAGCGATCGAAGTCTGGCCGACGCCTTTGCGAGAGATCGCGGAAAAGGAGGGCGTGGCCGGCTTGCAGGAGATTCCCGGCGTCGGCAAAGCCATCGCCGGCAAAGTGATCGAACTGCTGTCGCGAGGCACGTTCGACGCGTGGGAAAGACTCACCGCCGAAACACCCGAGAGCGTCCTTGATCTGATGGAGCTCCCCGGCATCGGACCAAAGACTGCAGCGCTGCTGCACCAACGTTTCAAAGTCTCGTCAGTCGCTGAGTTGAAAACGTTCGTCGCCGGTGGCGGTCTCGACATGGTCGACGGCATCGGTCCGAAAACAGCGGAGAAGATCAAAGAAGCTCTGGAGTTTTACTAACCATCGTGATATTGAATGGGCCACCATGACAAAAAAAATGAAACGCCGTGATTTCATGCGCACGGGTGCAGTCGCCGGTTTGACGTTGGCGGCCACCAAAGACGAGGTCGCCGGGTTCCCGATGATCCTCAAACAGAGCACCGTCAAACCGCTCGTCATCTCGTCAGCGAACGGCAACCGGTTCAAGAACGGCGGCGACGTCACCGCGGTCTCGAAGGCGTTCACGATGATGACCGGCGGCGCCGATGTGCTCGACTCCGTTATCGCCGGCGTCAACATCGTCGAACTCGATCCGCTCGACGACAGCGTCGGCTATGGCGGTTTGCCTAATGCTGACGGCGTGGTGCAGCTCGACTCTTCAGTCATGCATGGTCCGAAGAAGCGCGCGGGCGCCGTCGGTGCGCTCGAGGGCGTACGCACGCCGTCGCTGGTGGCGAAAGCGGTGCTGGAGAACACGGACCATCATCTGATCGTCGGCAAAGGCGCACAGGATTTCGCGCGCGACATGGGGTTCAAGATCGAAGACGATCTGAACACGGAAAACTCCCGCCGCAAGTGGCTGGAGTGGAAGCGCAGAACAGACCCCGAACACTATCTCGATCCAAAGAAACGTGCGGACGCCGGACACAAAGCGGCGTTGCAGATGTTGGCTGCAGGACTGCTTCGTGAAGAGAACATGCACGGCACGATCAACTGCGACGCCATCAACTCCAAAGGCGAGATCTGCGGCGTCACTACTACCAGCGGCCTCGCGTGGAAGATACCCGGACGGATTGGCGATTCACCGATACTCGGCGCCGGTCTGTATGTCGATGGTGCTGTCGGTGCTGCGGGTTCGACCGGACGCGGTGAAGCGAATCTTTTCAATCTGTGCTCGTTCGTGATCGTCGAAGAAATGCGACGTGGCGCTCATCCGAAAGATGCGGGTATGGAAGTGTTGAATCGCATCAAGAACAACACGATCGAGAAGCGTTTGCTAAACGCTCGCGGGCTGCCAAACTTCGGTATCACTTTTTATATGTTGAATGCGAAGGGTGAGTACGCCGGCGTGACGATGTATGAAGGTGGCTCTTACGCGATCTGCAATGAGAACGGCCCGCAAACGTTGAAGTGCGACGCACTGTTAACGGGCCGTCCCAGTGATTAGTCAGTGGTCCGTGGTCCGTAGTCAGTTGTTCGTTAAGGCGACTGACTACTGACCACGGACAAAAACTAAGTACAAAGATCCAAGTTCAACGTACTACTGCGCATTCGCATCAGCTTGCATCATGCCGAAGATATTACCTTCGGTGTCTTTGCAATAGACCAACCATCCTACTCCCGGAATCGGCATCTTCGGCACGACGACCTGCGCGCCATTCGCGGTCGCCGTGTTTGTCGATGCATCGACGTCGGCAACGTCGACAGTACAGACATAAGCAATCACCGCCTGCCCGTCGATCTCACCCTGGCGCCGGATCATCCCACCATTGATTCCGGGCTGATCGTCTGGTCCGGTAATGACCATCCAGTAATCCATCGGCCCTTCCCATTTCTGAAACTGCCAGTCGAAGAGCGTCTTGTAAAAGTTGACGGCGCGCTCCGGATCCGCCGCATGAATTTCAAAATGCACAACTCGAGGCATGTATCAATCTCTCCTTAATTAAATTGTTGGACCAGAAAAGAATTAACTACTCGCGGGTGACGGCGTCTTGCCGTATTTCTGCGTGGCAAACCCGACGATCAGTCCGACGAGCGTGCCGGGCAGAACGATCTCGAAGTAGTAACCACCTTGCATCAACGCGATCAGAAACGCGAGAAACGCGCCGACAAGCAGACCGAACACAATTCCGAGCGGCAGCGAGTGAAACTTCTTAGCGAAAAATCCGATCGCGATGCCGGCAATGATTCCCTTCACCGTCGAGCCGATCACGATGCTGCCGAGTTGATCGCGCACAGCCGGCGTGAACCACGCTGTGAGGCCGTCGATCGCGCCGAGCACGGCGCCGAGTATCACTCCAATAAGCGGTTTCGACATGTGTATCTCTCCTTTGGGGGTTGTTCTTATCCTTCTATTAAACGTCCTGGGCGATTTCTTTAACTGCGCGAGGTGAAAATGAAAAAAATTCTCATCAGCAGGTACGCGAGCACCAAAAGCACAAGAAAACGATTCTTGCCGACCCAGCGGCTTACCTTCTCGTATGCATTCTCGCGATAGGCCGAGACCGGCTCCGCGTCGAGCAGGCGGCTGACGTCGGCGGACAGATCGGCGGCGCTGCCGTATCGGGCCGCGCGTTCGCGTGACATCGCTTTCAGACAGATCGCCTCGGCTGGTTTGCTTACTTTCGGGTTCACCGTCCGAGGCTTTTCGTCAGTTGGGGCGTGATCGGTCAGCAAAAAATAGAACACCGCGCCCAGCGAGTAAATGTCAGATCGTTCGTCGAGCTGATCGATTTCGCCACGTGACTGTTCCGGCGACATGTACTGGCGCGTGCCGATGACTGTCCCGTGCGCTGTGTCGCCCGCCTTGTTCGAACCGTCCGGCGGCAGTATCAACGTGTCTGCTTCGGACGAAACCGCGTTCTTGTCGTCGCGCAGAATTTTCGCGACACCCCAGTCGAGCACGAGCACTTCGCCAAACGATCCGATCATTATGTTCTGCGGTTTCAGATCGCGGTGAATCACGCCATGTGCGTGCGCGAACGCAACGGCGTCGCAAACTGCCTGGAACTTCCGCAGCCGCTCTCTCGTCGCGCTGGTGCTTGCGGCGTATTCGTCGAGACGCACACCGCGGACGAACTTCATCGCGTAGAACACGCGCCCGTCGGGCAAGACGCCGACGTCGTGGACGGGAACGATGCCGGGGTGTTCGAGTCGCGCGATGATCTGGGCTTCGCGAATCATGCGCCGGCGCAGGTCTTCCGTGATGTCGGGCGTGCTGAGCACTTTGATCGCGACCTGCCGGTTGAGTTCCGTGTCTTCGGCGAGATAGACCGTGCCCATACCGCCGCGCGCGAGCTCTTTGATAAACGCGTACTTGGTCCCGCTGAAGTCGGGATCGCCGGCAATCGATCGCAAGTGACTCACTTTGCTGTCTGACAGCCACTTCATTTCACGTCAACTCCGAGTAGTGATCGTGCTTCGGTGCGAAACTCTTCGTCTGTAGCCGTGATCTCACGCAGTTTATCCAGGACGATGCGGCGAAAGTCACGGCGTGTAGCGGCAAGATAGTTGGTGACTGTCGCTGGTTCGAGTGCGAATGTTTTTGCGAGGGACGCATAGGAAACTGCCGTCTCGCCGTCGTCTCGGAGGTCGTAAGCTTCGAACAACTGGAATTGGACCATGCGCCCCGACGCTTCGCATCGTTGCCGCAAAGCGTCGACAGACATCGTGAACATCCAGCGCACCCACTCGCGATGGAAATAATCTTCCGGGCTTAGATCGACGTTCGCCGCGTGCATTGCGATCTCATCTTCGGCGCTGAGGAAGTCAAGTTGGAAATGGTTGGCGTCGCCGCCGCGTTTCAGCCGCTGTCCTGCTTTTCGTTCGTTGGCGATGAAACCGTCGAGACACGTGCGCAGAAAGGTCTGAAAGCTGGCCTTGCGCGCGTCATAGCTGGCGAAATGGTTCTTCTCGAAAGCGTTCGCGAAGAAGCCCTGCGTCAGGTCTTTTGCGTCTTCGTTGTTAGCCTGCCACTTCAGACGGACGTACTTGTAAGCAGGTTTCCAATAGCTCGTGAGGATCGTGTCGAACGCGCGTTGACGCACGACGTGGTCCTCGCTGCGCGCGGCTACGATCGCGGATTGGTTGGTGACGGGAAAGCGCTGTTGCGCCCCGCCGATGTCGGTATCCGGGTCCATCTTTGCGGCGGGAATTATCACACGAAGGCGCCGAGAAAGCGTATTATCCGTGAGACTTGATGAAGCGCTTCCATCTCATTTTTGGAATAATCATTCTCGTGGTTTTCTTGCTGACCGGGCAGTACATGGATCGATTTCATGACCATCTGATGTACATGGCCGACGGTCCACGACTGCTCTATCGCACGCGCCACATCTTCATCCTGATGTCCGGATTGCTTCACGTCGGGCTCGGCACTTACCTCACGCTTCGCCTGACGACGGCACGCCGCACCCTGCAACTCATCGGCTCAATCCTAATAACGTTGGCCACACTTTTATTCATCGTCGCCTTCTTCTACGAACCCGACCTCCAGGACCTCCACACACCCCTCTCCCTAGCCGGAACGATCACCATCGCCATCGGCACGCTATTACACCTGTTTAGCGGAATCGGGAAAGCGCGATAAGCAACGACGTACCCTTTGACCTGACATTCCGCTGGCGTTATATTCCTCTCGTGGAATGGGAGGTTGAGTACACGGACGAATTTGAAGACTTTTGGGACAGCCTCGACGAAGATCAGCAGGAATCAGTGGCGACTTCCGTTCTGCTCCTAGAAGCGCGCGGTCCGATGCTGGCATCCATTCAGTTCAGGCATCGAGCAGTCACGACACTCTCAAATGGGGGAGTTGCGGATACAGCATTGCGGACGCCCATACCGTGTGCTTTACGCGTTCGATCCTCGGCGCGTTGCGATTTTGCTCATCGTGGCGATAAGACTGGCGACGATCGCTGGTATGAGAAGCATGTCCCGGCTGCCGATAGAGTTTATGACACCCACATCAAGGGCTTGAAGAAAGAGAGCAAGTAATCATGGCTAAGCCATTCAAGAACCTGAAACAAAAAATGTCCCCAGCCCCTCTAGCACGTGCAGAAAAACGCGCCAACAAAATCCTCGCAGAGATGCCCCTAAACGAGTTACGAGCAGCGCGTCAACTTACGCAGGAGAGTCTCGCGAAGTCACTCGGAATTAATCAAGCGGCGGTTTCCAAAATGGAACGGCGTACGGACATGTATATCAGCACACTGCGACAGTTTGTTATGGCTATGGGAGGCGAGCTGGAAATTACCGCTCGGTTCCCCGATGGAGCGATAAGAATTCTCCAATTCGAGGAAGCCGAATCGCGCGGGTGAAGCGGGCTTAACTTTGGCGTTTGACGATCACCAGCGTAATGTCGTCGGCGGCGCTGGTGCCCTGGGCGAATTTGGTGAGGGAGGATTCGATGCGGTCGCGGATGCCGGCAGCCGAGGCTTCGACGTTCCGTGAGACCACTTCATACAAGCGCGTTGGTCCAAACTCTTCACCCGTTGGGCTGACAGCTTCGGTAACGCCGTCGGAGTAGATCACCAGGACATCACCCGGCTGCATTTGCGTCCGTCCTTCGCGATACTCAGCGTCAGGCTTGATGCCCAACGGCAAACCACCCGAGGCGAGCTGTTCGACAGTCCCCGCGGAGTGCACGATTAGCGGCGGATTGTGCCCGGCATTCAAGAATGCCAACGAGCCCGAATCCGGATCCAGCTCCGCATAGAACAAAGTCACAAAGCGATTCGCAGGAATGTTATCGGCCAGGTACCGGTTAACGGCCGAGATCGTCGCAACCAACGAATCGTGCGACGCAGACTGCGCGTGAATCGCGGCATGCAACGACGACATCAACAATGCCGCCGCCGTTCCCTTACCCGAAACATCTCCGAGCGCGATCACCAAACGTCCATCCTCACGCTCGATGAAGTCGTAATAGTCGCCCCCGATCTCGTAACAAGGAAAACTGATCCCCTGCAACTCGTACCCGGCAATATGCGGCGGGGCAGTCGGTTGAAAACGTTGCTGAATCTCACTCGCCAGCGCCAACTCGCGTTCCAAACGCTCACGTTCAAGCCGTGCTTCCACAAGCCGCGCGTTCTCAACACGAATGGCCGCGACTGATGCAAGCGTCGTCAACACCTTGAGATGATCCTCGGTAAACCGTCCTTCAGAGATCGGCGAATCCGCGTAAATAATTCCAAACACTTTTTCCGAAACACCGAGCGGCACCGCGAGCACCGCACGCACGCCCTGCAACACCATCGTGCCACTGGCGAACCGCGGATCGTGTTGTGCATCAGACGTCAACACTGACTTGCCGCGTATCACCACCTCGTCAAGCACGTTGCGACTGACGCGAATCTCACCGACTTCACCAACGCGATCTCTCAATCGTGCAACCGCAACTCGCAGCTCCTCGCTTCCCTCGTCGCGCATCATGATCACGCAACGATCAGCGGGCACTGCTTCAAACACCAGCGTCACGATCTGCTCGAGCGTTTCATTCAACGTGGCGGAAGCCAGCAACGTGATGCCCACTTTACTGATCAGCGCCAGCAAGTCGGCCTGTTTGGCTTTCGGCGCAACTCGCGTCGCCACCGCAGCGATCTCTTCCGGCTTGGTCCGCGCGCCTTCGATCGCTTCGAGCAGTCCCGACGTCGTGCGATCGCCGGAAGCGAGTGCGATCGTCGCTTCAGGAAGCGAAGTACCCGAGTTGTCGGTGATCATCGTGGCGCCCATACCGGAGTTATAGGTGCCGTCGTCAAAGATGATCTCTGTTTCACCGATCTGAATGCGCCCGCCGGCCCGCAGATGAATCACGCCCTCGACCGTCGCGCCGTTGTAAAGCGTGCCGTTCGCCGAACCGAGATCCTGCAACACATACTCGTCGCCCTCGCGTCGCACCTCCGCGTGCACGCGCGACGCAAACGGATCCGGGATACAGAGATCGTTCCGCGCGGAGCGGCCGATGGTGATGCGTAAACGGCCCAACGGGAAATGGTCTGGGGTGCGATCGGGGTACTTAACTATGAGCTCTGACATTGTTTAGCGATTATTGGCTGGCTCCGAGCAGCATCAAGAAACCTAAAGAGAACCTTCACGAACGACGATGGTGCCGGCAATGATATCGTGCAAACCCCTGCCGTGCACGGACACAGCCGCCATTAAAAACCCGAGACCCAGCAGCGCAAACGACAACGGATAACCAATGAAGTGACGCAGAAACGCGCGACCGATGCCGAGCGTTGCGCCGTCGTTCTTCTCGATTCGCAAACCGGTGGCCCACTTTCCGAGAGTCAATCCCGTCAAACCTGGTAGTACGCCGAGGTTCAGCACGGCGACCGCAATGGTGATCAGAATGCCGGCGGTCTCAGCAGAATTACCCGCTTCACGCGCGCCGCCGCCCAGCATTCGGGCAAACAGCGTACTCACGACGAGGATCGACACGAGCACGATGTAATCGATCAGGATGGCGCCACAGCGCAATGGAAATGGAGCTCTGAGCCTTTTGCCAGCCTGTCTGGCGGCACGGCTTCGTGATTGGGAGCGGGGCAAACCCTGGGCAGCAGTCATTGTTTCGAACTTTGTGCTTTGTGCTTAGAACTTGGTAGTTAGTCAGTGGTCAGTTGTCCGTTGTCAGTAGTTCGTTGACCACCGACTACTGATTACTGACAAAGATCAAAGTACAAAGATCAAAGTACAAAGCTAATCAGCCTACCAAAAAATGTAAGGTCGTCTCCCCTACTCGCAATTTGTCCCCACTATCCAATACGCGTGGTTGACGGGGCGCAAGTTTCACTGAATCGTTAATCACGGTGCCATTCACCGATCCCAGGTCCTCGACGAGATAGGTTTCGCCTTCGAGCCAGATGCGTGCATGACGCCGCGACACTTTCGTTTCGGGATCGAACCGCGACAGATCGATCTCGGGAAAGATGTTTGAATGCGGGTCGGTGCGTCCCAGCAGGTTACTGTCTTTCTGCAGGATGAACGACGCATCGAGTTCCGTGGTTCCCGCTACGACGAGTTTCGCCGTCGGTCGGGCCGCATGCAACGTCGCGCTCGCGCCAACGGCGGCCAGCGGTTGTCGAGCACCGCAATGCGCGCAGAAGACGTCGTCAGCAGCGATCCGTCCGCCGCAAAAACCGCAATAGACGGTCGCGACCTGAACTGTCTCCGTTCCCAACATTGGCGCCGGCATTCCGTAGCTGACGCGCCCCGCCATCAGGTTCTCGATATGCGAGGCCAACTCGTTTCTCAACTCACCGGCGGAACGGAAACGATCTTCGGGCCTGTATTCGACGCAGCGCATCAGAATGCGCTCCATCTCAGTCGAGATAGATGGCGCGATCTGTCGCGGCCGTGGGTTCTTCGAGAAGTCGAAAATCAACAGCGGGTTGTCCTGTGGATCGGATCCGGTCAACAGGTGAAACATCGTCGCGCCGAGGCTGTAGACATCGGAAGCCGGTTGAACGCGCCCGCTGAACAACTCCGGCGGCGCGTACCCCATCGTGCCGACAGCGGTGACGCCCTTCTCCTGTTGCGTGACCCAGCGCGCGATACCGAAGTCGATCAACATCACGCGTCCAGTGTTGCCGTCGATCATTAGGTTCGCCGGTTTCAGGTCGCGATAGATGATTGGTTTGGGACGTGAGTGGAGATAGTCGAGCACGTCGGCGACCTCCATTCCCCAATGAGCGACGGTGTTCTCGTCGAGCCGTCCACCGATCGCGGCACGCATCCGTGATGCGAGATCGCCCCCCGAGATGTACTTCATCACGAGATAAAAACGGCTGCGGAGATCGTCGTAGAAATAGTCGTAGATGGTCGGAATGGACGGATGCTCGAGCGACGTTAGCAGCAGCGACTCGCGTTTGAAATCGCCGATCGCTTTCTCGTGCTGCGCCGGATCGAGATGCGACTCCATCATCTCTTTCACTGCGCGCGGCGCGTCGCCGAGGTTGCGGTCCTTCGCCAGGTAAACTGCGCCCATTCCGCCGCCGCCGATACGGCGGACGATCTCGTAACGTCCGTTCAGGACTGTATTCGCCGGAAGCTGTTTGGCTGCGGGTTGATGTCCACCAGTCGTGCCGCGATGATGTGCCGTCGCGCTTGCGGGTGCAGGCTGAATGTTGTCGGTGTATGAACCACCGAGTGAAGCGGACGAGATTAAATTTGGTTCCTCTTCGACGGGGGCAACGGCTGCAGCGGCTGATGTCTCGTGAAAAGTGTCTGACTTTGCCGCTGCCGGCTCGGGCTCTGCTTCAAGTTCCGGCGTTTCCGCGTGGTCGTCAGCGGGTGCGTCGTCAGCGGGAGTTTCGCGCGTTTCCGCATCTTCCAGAGTCGTGGCCAACTGGGCGGACGTCATCGGTGCCGCGTCGTCCTCGTCGCCGAGAGTCGCAGCCATCGTCCTGAGTTCTGGAGAATTGGGAATTAGCTGCGTGCCGCAATTACCGCAAAAGTGTTCACCCGGGGAGTAGCGGGCACCGCATGCACTACACTCAGCCATCTTCGTTCGTATTGTCGTCTTTCTTTCCGGAGTTGCCGCGGCTTCTCAGGACGAAGACGCTCGGGGTAGATAATCTATTTCACGATGTGGAAGCGCAAAAACGTCTTGCCGACAATAATCTCATCGCCGTCGCACAACGCGTGACGTTGTCCTGGTGGCAATCTCTTGCCACGGTTGATGAATGTACCGTTGGTCGAGCCCAGATCCTCGAGAAAGTACTGGCCGTTGCTTAGAGTGATACGAGCATGACGGCGCGAAACTTTCGCTTCGGGATCATCTGTGTCGAGATCGACGTCGGGAAAGATTCCGCCGTCGGCGTCCCATCTTCCGATCTGAGCTTCCACTTCACTCAACATAAACTGCTTTCCGCTCGATCGACCGCGTTCGATGACTAACCTGGCGTGTGGTTTGGCTCCCGAATGGATTGACGAGAGACTCAATCCCGCCGAAACGCGGTTAGTGCCGCCCGCGAGCTCCGGATGCGCATTCGGCGTCTGCGCGTGCGATCCGTTCTGGCCCGGTTGCTGACCGTAAACGGTGTTTCTACCGCTCGGCAGGCCGTTCGGATTGGGCCTCAAGGGCGCGCCGCACTCGTCGCAGTATTGCGATCCGTCGAGATTTTCTGTTTTGCACCTGTCGCAGGTAATCATCACGCACCCAAAAAGCATCACATTCTAACGCGAAAGACGCCCTACACGCCAACATATCAAGATCTACGTCTCAAGGCGATTTTCACGATTGAACTGTTAAGGATCGGCCTCTCTCAAACGTCCTATAACTTGCGAACCTTTTGGCAGGAATTGGTGTCTAAGTCCGTTGCGTTGGTTGCTCTTAAATGAAACAGTTTGTAAAGTTCTCACGTAAAAGCTACCGGTTTGGCGCAAGCGGTCCGATTAGAGCCACCACCCTTTGTTTTCATCAATTGCTTTTACCCCGAGTCGAAGGAACTGAAAGATGGCATTGAGTCGCAAAAAGAAGATAATTATCGGCGTTGTTGTGGTTGCAGTAATCTCGGTCGTGGTGATCGTCAGCGTTCTCGCCACCCGCAGAGAAGAGCCTGAAGTAATCACCGTAACCCTCAAAACCCGGCCGGAATTGAAGCAAACGGTAACCGCCTCGGGTGAAATTCGTCCCATTCGTTACATCAAGCTGACGAGCGAGGTCCCGGGACGAATCGAAGAGATTTACGTGACGGCCGGCGATCTGGTGACCAAAGGCAAGCCGCTGGTCCGAATTGATCCGACCGAACTGCAGTCGAGCCAGGAGGCCCAATGGGCCGCGACTCAGGCGTCGTTGAACGACGTGCAGAATGCGCGCAACGCAGTTAACTCGGCGCAACAGGCGCTGGTCATCGCGGAGTCGTCCGTGGCTGCCGCGAGACAGCAGGTAGTCGCGCTCCAGACCAACGTGGACCGCGCGCAGGTCGCACTGAACACCGCGCAACGTGAGCTGAAGCGCTACACGGAGCTAATCGAAGCCGGCGTTTCTTCCAGACTCGAATACGACCGCGCCCGCGACGATTTCGAGACCGCCAAGATCTCCCTCGAAACAGCCAAGGCGAACCTTGAAGCACAGAGGATCGCCGTGAGG
>JAICGQ010000046.1 GCA_025923035.1 Pyrinomonadaceae bacterium
AATCCGTCTTCGTTCATGTCGGCGATACGACAAACGCTGGGGTGCTCGGTAACGCGATCGAAAAGTTTGCCGAAATCGAGAGCAAATGCCGCATAGCGATCGCCCGATCCCGGAACGCCACTCACGCTTGCCGATTTTGTTTGCACGTTTGTGAGGCACAGGTCGTTCGGCAGCCCGTCGCCGTCGAGATCGCCTAACGCTGCCGACTCTCCTACCTGGTAGAAGTAGAAGGCCATGTGCGTCGCCGTCTTGTTCACCGGGAACACAACTTCGCCAGGTGGCACCGGAGGAGCGGGCAAAGCGCTCCACGCGAATTGAAACTGCGTGGCCAAACGCGCCGCTTCACTTTCAGGCACACCGGGCAGGCGCGCGAGGTAGGCCAGTGCTGCGCACACGGCGACGACAGTTAAAACTACCGTGAAGTTCTGTCTTCGTTGAGGCTCGTTTCTGGTTGACATAATCACATCGTCCCTGTCTTTTAGAGATGAACTGTGGACGCAGCCTGCTGAAACTCACTTTGTCTGAGGTTCGGGTAATTGCCGGCGGCGTCGGGTTCGCGCAACGGCGCGAGGTTCCGCTGATGTCGATAGCGCGAGATCACCGGATAAACTTCTTTTCGCGCACGGTTGATGTTGCCGAGTGGTCTATGTTCCGGCAGCGTGCGCCAGGCGTTGAACGAGATGTTTTCGCAGAACGCCGTGTGTTCGGGCGAGTCGCATCGTTGGGCCGGACTTCTGATCGTCGCAACTTTCCTGTACGGCGAGAGAGATTCATCCCAGGCGAACTGCGGATACTCCTTGTTCAGCTCGAGTTTCACTAATAACTCCAGAGACGATCACTGACCGCCAATCAAGACAAACAAGAAGAAGAACGCCGACACGAACATCGTGACCGCGCTAACACCAAAGAGAACTGGGAACGACGCTCGTGCGATCGGCGATTGCGACTCGGTGTGTAAGTCACTGGTCCGATAATGACGATTCAACACGGCAAGCAATTCGACGTTGCGCGCGTCCATTGCAGCCAACGCCTTGTAGACCAGCACCGTCATCAACGCACCTAAAAGGTTCCAGACAATGAGCAACAGGCACGAGAGACTGAAATGCGCCACTGGTGCATTGCGTGCGAGCAGCCATCCCGCAGCCAGCGCGTTGATGCTGAACTGCAGAGCAAGCCAGCCGAAGTACACTTGAAAACCAACGCGCGCCCAACTGTTCGACTCTTCGATTTCCTTCGACAGCAACTTCGCGCCCTCGTCGGTGACGTGGACGTTGGTTGAGTCTCCGTTGGGCGAAGGCTTCTGGTCACCGTTCTCCCGTGGATGAGCGTGCGTCGTTACGACCGTGCCGAAGAGCACGCGGTTGCTGCGTTTTCTGGATCCGCCCAAGTTAACGTAACGAAAGCGCGGATCACCCGAGTACTTGACGATGCGCATCAGAAACGATTCCTCAAAACTTTGAGTGCTAGCGCCCGGGCACGTAGACCTTGTGCGCTAAGCCCGTCTTTTCCAAAAACCAAATGCAGTACCAGGCAGGATCCCACTGGTACCAACGTAGACCATGCCGCGCCGATCGTTGATGAGCATGGTGATTGTTGTGCCATCCCTCGCCGAAGATGATCAGCGCCACGAGTAAATTGTTTACGGAAGTATCTGCGCCGGCGGTCTTGTAAGGACGCGATCCGAATTCATGACAAACGGAATTGATGAAACCAAACGCGTGCAGCACTGCGACTCGATTGAGCAAGCCGACCCAAACGAAGAAGCACATCGCGTTGTAAGTGTCGAACTGAAACGGCGACGCCTGCAGCCCGCCGATCAGTCCGCCCGTTAGATACGAGACGATCAGGATTCCGAAGTAGGTGAGATAGTCGCGTCGCTCGTTATCGAGAAAACGGTAAAACGGGTCCTGCATCAGATCGGGAGTCAGCTTGCGATAGATCTCCGTGTCCCAAACGTCTCGCCGTCTTCGCTGGTGCCAGCCGAAATGCACGTGCAGCAGTCCCTCGCGCGGCGTATGCGGATCGCGACCCGGAATATCGCTGTAACGATGGTGCAATCGATGCATCGATACCCAGAAGATTGGCCCACGCTGGATCGCGAGATAACCAGCGATCGCGATCACGTATTCAAGCCACTTCGGCACTTCGAATCCGCGATGCGCAAACAACCGGTGATAGCCAAGCGTCAGACCAAGCCCTGTGATCGTGTAGAAAACGAGAAACCCGATAATCGCCGAGCGCGAGTAGAAGAAGAACGGAAGCACACAGGCTGCCGCGGTGGAAGCCACGTTGACGATCGTGAACGGAACATCGAGACGCGTTTCGTTCAGCACAACGGTCGAAGCACCAGCCGATGTGCCTCGAGAAGCCGTAATACCGATGTTGTTCACCTGCTGGCTCATAAATCACTGTCTGCCATTGCGCGCCGGACTTCCTGACGGCGATGGACTCGGCTGCGCACCGCTCGTCGCCGTGTATGGTTGCGATTTCGCTGCGCTTATGAGCGCCTGACAAAAAACGTTTCTATCGAAGCCGCCTTCACTCTCAGGTTTATTGCCGGGTTCGACCCACGTCCAAACGCCGTATTTCTGGCGGTTGTTTTCGTAGAAGGGCGACATCGCGTCGAGTAAGGCGGTGCGCTGTGCGAGCCGGTTTCTGGTTTCCGGATACTTGTCGAGATACTCCTGCACCGAACGCAGCACCTTCAGATATTCGAGGATATCGAGTCGTTGTTCGGGAGTGAGATATGGACCAATGACACCGCGGGTACCCGGAGCCGCATCGCGGAATTCGTGTCCCGCATTTGAATTACCCGGCAACGAAGTGTCGAAAAGAAATGCTCCTTCAACGGAGTCGTTGCGGTAGCCCAGGTAGTACGGATCGTATTCTCTCGTTCCGACCCAAAACTTCTTTTCTCGTTCGCTTACGGGCGAGAGAAGTTCGTACAGCGTGCGAACCGATCCGTTGTGAAGATATGGACCAGTGGACCAGTAACCATCGAGCGGACGCGCGGGATAACCGAGCGGCGCTCGAAACAGGTTCTGGCGATGGCCCTGCATGATCTCCCGGCACTCTCCCGAGATGTTGTGTTCGTTGAACCACTTATTGAGGATGTTTGTGATGCAGACGGTGAGAGCTTCGCCGACACCGACTACGTCTTTGCCGTTGAACGCTGACTTGAGATAGCCCGTGTGCGCTTGTCGCGATGAAAACTGTTTCGCGTCGTCGGGATCCGTGTCCATAACTTCCTGCCGGTAGAGCGGCAGTTGCAGGAAACGACCGTATTGAGTGTTGGACGAGTAAGCGCCCACCGGCTCAAACACCGGCGCGTGACAACGAGCGCAGTACCCGGTCTTCGGTCGATCGGGATTTGGACCGAGAATCAGCGCGTCCGGGTTCGCCGGCAGTTCAGCTTGTTCGGCCGGAGGCGCCTTGTCCCA
Organism: Pyrinomonadaceae bacterium; assembly: GCA_025923035.1. Classification (GTDB taxonomy): domain Bacteria; phylum Acidobacteriota; class Blastocatellia; order Pyrinomonadales; family Pyrinomonadaceae; genus PSRF01. The sequence goes on from JAICGQ010000046.1 coordinate 3,441, forward strand.
GACCGCCTGTTCGTAAAGGTATTTGCCGCGCGCGGCTCGCGCCTGATCGATGGGACCGAAAACTCCGGCAGGCCATTCGGGCGCCTGAAGTATGGAGATCAACGTTTCCATCCAGAACATGTCGTCGATGTTCGCGGTGGCCGCCCATCGCTTGGCCTCGTCTTTCACCTCGACCCTGACGCTTACACCCCAGGCCTCGGTGACGTTGCGTCCGAGCGGCTGGCGGATGGCGGTAGTTGATTGGACCCAATCGTATTCGTGCGTATACCAGAGCGGTGGAAAGCTCACTGGACCAGTGTTCACGTTGACGTTGCGATAACAGTGACGGTCGAACTTGCTGGTGCATGGGTCCCATGGTCCAAACTCGCCGTTCACGCCGCGACCCAGGGCTGACGTACGCGTGAATCCTTCGGTGGTCGGATACGTGTGGCGGAGCAGGGCAATGATCGCTGAGTCAACCAGGTCGCTATTGAAGTATCTTTTGACTTGTTGCCGCAGATGCGACTTAGCGTCCGCGGAGCAGCGAGCGTTGTCGCCCAACCCATACACGCGACTGCAAAAGCGTTCGAACCGTGACGGGACTGAGGAGGTCAACATCAGGGAGAACACCATGTCGCCGGACCACTTATCGAAATTCCAAAAGCTCTGACCACCGTCAATTCGCATGGCGGTGCCTTTGTAAACAATCTGGCCCGTATGACACGCCGCGCAGGAGATGCTGGCCCACTCCTTGTGACCTTCGCCGAGATTCTCGACATACTGATCGGGCACGATGTTCTTCACGATTCCGACCGGCATCAGATCTTTGTTGTATTCGGGATTGTTATCGGGCAGCAGTCCGTACCTGGCCTGAACGTGCGGCGCCGCAAACATTTCCCGGCTGGCGCGCCATTCGAGTGCGCGGAACCACGCGTAGGGCATCACCAAACTTCCCTGGCTCGTCTGGTAGTAACGCGCGCGTTGATTGTCGGTCCATTGATCTTTACCACCGTACGACGTGGCCGGCGGGACGGCTTGCGCGGTTGTACCGTTAGTAGCAGGCGAGGCGCCGGGCGTGGGTGCGGGCCCCCGTTGCGGTGGGAGTACGAAGTAGTTGGAATAGACGGGCGGCTCCGGCAGACGCACGAACACGGCGGCGTAGAGCTGATAACCAACAAGAGCGAGCAGCACTAACCCGCCCACGATCCACAGCGTGTAATTCTTTGCCAGCCGGTTGATGATCGAATCGAGTAGCTTGAGTATTTTCATGCATCCTCCATAGTGGCGCGGGAAGCGCTATGGTTGATACTTGGTGCCGAGATACATAAAGAAGGCGATGAGCAGGACAAACACCCATTGAAACGCTCGCAGCATCGTCTTTATGTACGACTGGCCGGGCAGCAGCGAGAGTGCCCCGATGAACCAGATCTCGATGAAGATGAGAATCCAGAACACGATCAAAAAGTAGATGAGCACTATCCCGTAAGGAATGAGTGTGCCGAGGCCAACCATGATGTTCACCACAATCGTGACGAGCAGGTTGACGGTAAAGAAGTGCCACACTGTGCGATAGAAGCCCTTTACGATTTCGGGTCCGCCAAACGGAAAAGAGGGGAAGCCTTCGTCCTTGAGCTTGGGCCAAATCCACACTTCGAAGGTGTAGACGTGCAGAGAGATCGCCACCGTGGCAACGAGGGCGGCAATCAGCAGGTAGATGTTTACCATTAGGCAAGTCCTCCGTGAGGAGAGTGTTCCCACTCTCAGGCAGAATCGGCGCGGCGTGCCCGAAACTATTCGTGCGACTTAACGGGCCCGGGCAGCCATTCCTGGTTCCAGGCCTTGAACACGTCGCGAATGTAGCTTCGCTTACGACGAGCCGACGCGCGGTTGCTATCCAGAATTGAAGCGAGGATGTACTTGTAAGCGGTAAACGAACTCCAGCCAAAAAGCGACTTACGCAAGGAGCTCGGAGCAAAAAACATAAACCAGAAATACATCTTGGTCATGCCCCAGATCGTGAAAGCCGGCGTGGTCCGCACAAACGCTTCGTGCCAGCGCCAGTAAGTCGGCACATACTTGAGGCCGTCGAAAAGACTGCGTATTTTCTTCGCCGCCTCAGCCGGTGTGGTTTCACCGTCGCGCACGCGGTCCATCTCTGCCAGTGCCGGCCGGAAGAGTTTTTGAAACTCTGTAAACTTGCCGCCCAGCAGCACGGAATACGGTTCCTTGCCTGACATCTCGAGCACCTTCCGGTCTTTGGTCTCGATGTACTTCAAGTAGAGACTCGCGTTGAGACAGGTGCCGATAAACAAGCCAACCACCCAGACTCGAAACCATGAGTCCCACAGATCGAAATCGCGGAACGAAACGAACGAGCTGGCGACCATCTGGTCGGCGTAAATGATGTTGTTGACGAAAAACTGGTTGAGATGCTCAAAGTTTTCCACTGCGAAATCGTTTGTCTCGAACGCCTTTAATAATTGACCGCCGAGCAGATCGACCCACGCAGTCGTCAGCGCGAGCCCCGTTGAGTACAGCGGATCGATGAAGAAACCCGCGTGCGACAGGAGACAGTAGCGATGGCCCGTGATGTTCTTTGATCCGTACTGCAGCCGGCCGGTGCTCACCCAATTGCGCACCGCCTGCGCGCCGTCAAACTGATGGACCATGTCAGGAAACTTGTTGACGTACGACCAGAATTCCGTTTCCGGATCCATGCCGGTTTCCGGATGCACCCGGCGATTGAGCACGAGCCCGACACTGCATAGCGGATTGGTGCTGTCCTGGTGATTGTTGAAAGGAATGATCCAGAACCACCCACCTTCGAACACATGATGCAGTGTGCTTTGCGACAACGGATATTTGAGTCCGTGGTTCTGGCGCGGCTTGCCGACCTGGTCGTACAACTTCACGCCGACCATGTGAGTGAAAATGGCGCGCGTGTTGGTGCGGAACTTCTCGGGATCGTCGCGCAGGTCAAACTTGTGCGATAGAACTGACTTCATCCCGGTGCCGTCGACCAAAAACTTCCCTCTAAACTTTTCGCCTTTGTCGCTGGTGAGCGTGACGTAATCTTTCTGGATATCAATCTCGGCGACCTTGGTCTGTTGGCGAACGTTCGCGCCGTAATTCAACGCCACCGCCATCATGTAGGCGTCAGTGTCCTGGCGGAAGAAGTGGCAATCAGGTCCCATCGGCGGCGCCAACGTCGGATACTGGTGCGTTTCGAGTGCATTCTGGTCCTGGCCTTCTCGCTGGTAGAGAAAGCTGAACGCGCGCTTCACGCCGCAGGCGGGGCTGATGAAATCGCGAGTTGAATGGAAAGCGCTGAGACGCGCGATCTCCGGCACGTCGTATTTCAACGACAGGAGTTTCAGACGAAAGTTGGTATCGGGAGTCGTCGCCTCGCCGATCGCAAAACGCGGATGGGCTTCGGAGTCGAGCATCAGCACGTTGAGACCGTGACGCGACAGGATCGAGCCCAGCATTCCTCCACCAATGCCTGTGCCAAGAATCAGCACGTCGTAAAAAGGCTTAACGGTCATATCATCCTCGCAATCTCCGTTTCACACCGGGAAACGGATCAAAAGAAATCTTCCAAACGGCGCTTCACTCTGGTTCGCAGGGCCAGGTAACACTCGTTTCGTTTGTCACTCTCGTTTGTGGTCGAGTTGAGATAACTCGTCAGTTCAGCCGCGATCAGATTAGAAGTTTCGGTAACCGTGAGTTTCAGCAGTAACGAACACGCTTCGTCGGTCCACGGCGCAGGATTTCCTCCTTTGGTGCGCATGTAGGCGGCGAACGGAATTCCACTCAACAGATCGAACCGATGTTCTCCCGCTAACTTCGGAAGTATCGCCATCACGTCCGTTGGTACTCCTCCGGCATAAGCGATGGCGGTCCCGATTCCGGACCACATCTCGGCGCGACGGTCTTTATCAAAAGGAGAGATCGCGGCCTTTATCGACTCTGCATCGGCGCCGAAAACCCACCACATCGCTCGACCGACGCCCGCGTCAAAGAGACTTCGGTTTTGCCGGTCGAGCGATGCGGGTGCCGCCCCCCTCTCCTCGATGAAGAACCTCCAGTGAAAAAACCCGTGATGAAATCCGTATCCATCCGCGAGGCACCAGGCGGTCAGCGGATCGAGCCGCTGTTGGTACGACTCCAGCCGTCGTAAACCGAAAGGAATCCGGGCCACGGCGAAGCCGGCGCCGACCATCGTGATGAAGTCGTGTTTCTCTCCGAACGATCGTGTGAACACGGCGAGACGATTCCCGGAGCGCGGTATTACCAGGTCCGCCAGCGCGAAATACAAACCGGCGCCTTCGTAAGCAAAGCCGACAAACTCCGGCGTGAACGACGTGTCGAGCCGCTGCGTCAGTTGCGACATGTCGCCCTCGACAAGTGCGATGTTGTATCCCCCGATGAACGACTCAATGATTTGTTCGAGGTGTGCGCGACTCGCTGACTCGACGGCCGGAAAGCCGCGCCTTACAAAGTCCGCTTCCTTAGGCGAGAGATCGAGGAAACGACTCTTCAGCCGATTCAGCGCGCGCGCGCCGACTGAAGACCTGCGATCGATTGTCGATGCGTGCAACATAAAAACTTCCTACCATCCCTGCGAGGAAATTCCGCCGTCCATGATCAGGACGCTTCCCGTAAACAACTTCACCGGTTCGCTAAGCAGGTAAGCGATGAAGTGCGAAACGTCGCGCGCCTCACACAAGCGTGTGTAAGCGGTGTTGTTCTCCCATTGCTTGATCAGACGACTGCTCTCGGGCCACTTGTTTAGCAACTCTCCATACACAGGACCGGGCGAGACACAGTTGACCTGAATGTTGTCTTCCGCAAACTCGATCGCCATGCTCTTGGTTAACGATTCAACCGCGGCTTTCACCGCGCCCATGCAACCGAAGTAATCGACGTAGCCGTGCGACGCCGGAGTTGAGAGCGTGATGATCTTTCCGCCGCCTTGTCGCTTCATCATCTCGACAGCTTTGAGCGCCGCCTGATGGAGTCCGACGACGTTAGTGCGAAAGGCTTTTTCCCAGTGCTCGGGCGTGATGTCCTTCAGGCGCGCGAGCATGCCGTTTGAAGCGTTGCTGATGAAGAAGTCGAGAGCGCCGTAAGTTGACTCGATTTGTTGAAAGATTGACTTCACGTGTTCGGGATTTGCGACGGAGCCCCAGGCGTGAATCGCATTTCCGCCGTTCGCTTTGATCTCTTCGACAGTGTTTTCACCACGGTCGCGCGAGTGGAACGAATTTACGACGACGGAAGCACCCAGTTGCGCGAGGTAAATGGCGATGTCGCTGCCGAGTCCGCGACCCGAACCCGTAATCAAGGCGACCTTGCCGGCGAATGGCTTGCGTTCGGGAGTGAGGGCCGCGAACGACTGCGCGGCGGTTTCGTCGAATAGTGGCGCGGGAGTATCGATTACAGTGACTGTTGCGGAGCTGGAGCCGTTCGACGCCGGGGACGCCGTCTGGAAACGTCCGAGGTAGTCGTGGAGTGCTGCAGTGATTCCAGCGATCGACTTGAGTTGCTCACGCGGGAGATCGAGTTTCTCGGGCAGGCTGTATTGTTCGCGCACGACGGCAAACACTTCGCCGAGTTTCACGGAATCGATTCCGAGATCTTCTTCCAGCGCTGCGTCGGGTTCGAGGATGTCGATCGGGTAGCGGGTTACCTGCGCGAAGATCTCGCGCATCTTTGCGAGCAGGGAGGTCACGTCGCCGAGTCCATTTGGGTGTCCGTTACCGTTAGACTGGGGTGTGATGTGGCCATTTAAATTTGTGGCTTCTGGAGCTGGCGTTGCGGGCGTTGTGCGCTTGAGATACACCTGCAGAGCTTCAGCGATTCCACCGATCGTGCGGAGCTGTTCGCGCGGCAGGTCGAGTTTCTCCGGAAGGTTGTATTGCTCGCGCAAGACCGCGAAGACTTCGCCGAGTTTTACCGAGTCGATGCCGAGGTCCTCTTCCAGTCCGGACGACAGATCCAGGACTTCGAGCGGATAGCGAGTCACTTGCGCAAAGACATTTCGGACTTCATTGCTGAGGTTGCTCGCAACGGAAACTGTGTGTGTTGAGCTCATTTAAACCACTCCAGGCCGAGAATTCATTACGGTGAGAACCCATTCGTGTGTGCCGGCCACCGCCACCTGCACTGGTAATTCACCCTGAGGTTCTTTGATCCGAATCGGAAACGAAACGAGATGGTCCAACGCTGAAGTGTCGTCGAAACGCAGGTCAGGGAGTTCTTTGATCTCCAGACGCGGCAATTGCCAGAGAGTGGCGGTCGAAAGCATTTTCAACTTCAACGCCGACTCTTTCAGGGTCCATAGCAGCGTAAAGAACCAACGCGACTGGAAGTCATTGTTACGCGCGCTGGCGTTGACCCACTTTCGTTCCGCTGTCGTAAAGGTCTTCCTGTAGAAGGCGGTGACTCTCGACGTCGCAACCTCGATGTCGATGGCGGTAGGTGTCGCAGACAACGACGCACACGAAATGCCCGCCGCGTGCGACAGCGAGATGTTCTCGTTGCGTCTCGCGCCACACCACGTCAGCACTGGTTTCTCGTCCTGCCCTTCATCAGGCGGCAGCACTTCCACGTTCCGGTACATCCACGCGGAGTGGCGACGAAGCCTCTCGCTCGTCAGTTTCACGAGGTGGTTTTCGCGCGGCACAGCGGGTTGGCCCATCTGGAATTGACTAAGAAAGAGGTATTTTGCCGCCAGCCGAGCAGCCAGCCACTCGAGCTTTCGCGTGCTCGAGATCTGCGCCAATCGCTTCAGCTCACTCATCGACAAATGAGTGGTGTAATCCGCGTTGAGCAACTCGCTCGATTCCAGAAGTGCTGCCGTGCAACCTTCAGGAACCTGCTGAGGAGACCTTGGTGTACAGGGCGTGTACACTTTTTACTTCTCCGAATCTGCGGCAGATGCCGCGCTCTACAACAACCAATGTGTTGCCGTTCTCGTCGGTCGCATTGACGGGGCCCATGTGCAGCCGTTCGCCGTCGGGTCGTGGGTTTGCGCCAGAGAGCGTCAAAGCGCACGACAACGGCAAAACGAAATCGTGGAAGTCGAAAAATATCTTCATGACTTCGCAGGCTTCGGGAACGAAAACCGGCATCGCGTTTCCTTCGACTCGAATGACGCCGAATCGCCAGAGCGAATCCATGAGCACGATCTTTGCGAGCAGCGATCGGTGATCGGCGCCGCACTCGTTGACGTTGTCGAGTCGCAAATGGGCCGTCCGCTGATCCGGGCCGATGATGAGGTTCCTGATCGCGTCAAAAGGCCCGCTTAGCAGGACGGACGATCCGTTCATCGTGAACGGATCAGGTGCGGCGCTTCCGTTGATCACACTGTGGCTGGACGCACGTGGCGGCTGCGCACACTGGGCCGCCATGCGCACGAGAATCTCGTGTTGCAGCACGTCCTTCTGCAGCGTGATGCCTGAGCTGTGAACGAAATCCGAGAGGATGCGGACCTGCACGACAGTGTCTTCGTCGTTTTCGGAAACGATTCGTGACTCGACGCGCAAACGTGTCTTTCGTTGCTTAAAAACTTTCGTGAAACGATGAAACGCAGCGTTCTCAAACGAGATGATCTTTAAGTTTGGTCTGAGTTCTCGCGCGGCGTCGGCAAAAATTGAAATTACGAAAGCACCCGGCAGAGTCGGTACTCCATCGACCAGATGATTCGCGAGATACGGAATACTTTCGACTGAGACCTCGCGTTCGATTACACATGAGTTGCGAAGTGTCTTCACGGGTCGAGCCGCGACGTCAGCGGCAGAACTGATCGCGACTTTGTAATAATCGATCTCGCCGTCGGCCATGAGAATATTGATGGGCGTCGTCGGTGGTCCCTGCATCAGCTCGGCGAAGATGCGTTGTCCTTCTTCTTTCGTAACGCCGCGCAGTCGTCTCGAAGCGGCGAGCGCCGCAAACTCGGAATCTCGCGTCATTCCGATTCCGGCCCAGCCCAGCCAGGCCATCGACGACCAGTGAGCATCAGTTGAGCGCGAGTTCATACACTCGGCGATGCGGTTCATGGCTTCGTTTGCCGCGCCGTAATCGGGTTGGCCATCGTTGCCCATGTAGCTGAACGCGGAAGTGAGAATGTGATAGTTGACGGGCCGGCCGTTACGATACTTTTCGCACGCGTTGTATAGATTGCTCAGGCCGTCGAGCTTGGTGGCGACGATGCGGCGGAAGTCGTGAATCGACTTTTTCGTGAGCGCTTTCGAGATCTGAATGCCCGCGCCGTGCAACACCAAATCGACGCCGCCGTATTTGCGATAGACCTCCGCGACAACGTGATCGATTGCTTCGCGATCGACGATATCGACGCTGTGGTATTCGTATTTGTTCGAGATCGCTTGCAGTTCACTTGTTAATCGCGACACCTCGTTTGCTGCTCTGAAGTTGCGATACTCCTGCTTGAGCTCGGTGATCTTCTTCTTACCTTCGGCGAGACCCTGACGATAGAACTCAGCCTCGTAATTCGCGATCGCCTCGTCGTCCATCAGTCTCACGTGTTCGGGTGCGGAATGCGGATCGGTGCGACCCAGAGCGATCACCCTGCAACCTGCTTTCCTGAGCAGGTCTTCGATTAGTACGGCGGTGACGCCGCGTGCGCCGCCGGTGGCGATCACGACGGAGTCAGAATCGATGTAGGGCGAGTTTGACTGACTGAGCCGCTCGACTGGAACGAGTGTGAACGCGTAGCGAGTACCTTCTCGGTAACAAACCTCAACGGCGTCGTTTGGCTGGCTCAGTTCGGTCTCGACACATCTCAGTGCTTCGTAGAAATTGTCGCTATCGGTGTTGATGACACGACAGAGCGGACCGTCAAGCTCTCGAGAAAGCGACTTGATGAACCCGGAAGCGAGGCCCGTACGAGGATCGAGTAGCTGGCCGCGACAAGCGTTCAAACAAACGGCGAAGACTGGAATCCGGCGGCTCTTGATTGTTTCGTAGCTCTTCCGGCAAACGGCAAACAGTGATTCGATCCATCTGAGTTCGTTGAGTGAGCCTTCGCTTAGGAGCGATTCGCGCCGATCGGTGTGAGATTTGATGGCGATAACGACGTCGAAACCGAACTGGTCCAAAGCAGTTAGCGATTGCCCAACGCTTTCGTCGGACGAGAGGTTGAGATCGGCGGCACAAATTACGCGATAGTCGAGCGGCGCGAGTGCGCCTGAGCTTTCCAGCATGGACCACTGCTCGGGCTGGTCGATCACGAACAGAATCTTCTGGTCGTGCAAGCTCTTTGGTTCGCAGTTCGCGTGTGCGGCGATCAAACGCGGCGAGTAGAGGCGAATCGGCGTGCCCTGTACGTATGCATGACTGCGCGGAGGACTGGTTGCGATCTCCGGCGTTTTGATTAGCGGCTCAAAAATCAGACTTCTGCCGGCAAATGGACCACCCGTCTCACGGAACGTACTCGTAATGTTCTGCTCGCGTGTTTTCTGTAGCGCAGCGAGAATTTCCGTTACGCCGTCAGCGCCCCGGTAATTACGCGTTCGCACAGTGCTTTCAACCGAGCCAAAGCTTCCATTTGTCCGCTCCAGACGCAACTTGCTGAGGATTGGCAATCCTTCACGTTCTGCCGTTTCAACTGTCGTCAAACCGAGTAGCACCGCGCACTCAGCCTCGTTTGAACCAGCGTTGCTGTTCGCGTTGATTGCCCCCGCGAGCACCATCTTGCATGCCCGGTGTTCTAGAAGCTGTTGCGCCGCAAACAGGCTCACCGGCAACGAATGGCGGCCCGCATCGATCACGATGTTTGGGCCATTGAGGTCGAACATGTGAGTGATGCGTCCCGCCGTCACGTTCGGCATCAGGCCCGGCAGCGTGTATGGCCCAGAAGCAACGTTGCGACTGCGAATGCGATCGACAATCTTGTCGAGCACGCGATGAACGTCGGCGTCGGCAAGCGAGCCGTTTCGCTGGGAACTGAGCACCTGCCGGCGTAACCGGTCCGCAAAAATGCGTTCGTTCGCGCGCCGGCCGCGTTCAGTTTTCGACTCGATACCGAGAACTACTCCAATCTCGCTCCGGAATCGTTCCCAACCCGCAGGCAATCCCTCGAGCGCGGACGAAGCTGCGAGTGCCGCTAAAAACTGGCTCGGATCCATGTGCTCCGTGACGTCGGGAAGCAGCATCTTCCGCGGCGGCAGACGAAGAGATTCGCGCGCGAACCGCAGATTGTGCGACGTATCACGGCCGGCGACGCCGTCGCTGTCTGGGAAAAGATTGGCGACGCTGACTACGGCCAACTGCTGATTGGAAACTGGTTTTCGCTCGGGCAATTTCTGACAGAGCTGGCGATGGTACGGCTCGTCAAAGTCTTCGAGGATGAGATGCGCGTTGGTGCCGCCAAACCCGAATCCGTTGATCGCCGCGCGGCGCGGAAAATTGTTGACGTTCGCGGGCCACGCATGCGAAGTCTGCGAGATCGTAAACTGCGAACCGGCCAGATCGATCTCCGGACTCGGCGAAATGTAGTTGTACTGCCTGGGAATTGTCCGTGCCTCAAACGCTTTGCAAATCTTGATTATCGAGGCAACGCCGGCCACCCAGCCCGTGTGTCCGATCAAAGCCTTGACGCTGCCAAGTTCGATACGGGGCGACTCAGGCGCGTGCTCCATCACGTCTTTCAACGCACTGAATTCAACCGCGTCGCCGACGATCGTGGCAGTTGCGTGGGCCTCAACGTATTGAACGGTCTTGATATCCAGGGCCGCGTGCTGATACGCGCTGCGCATCGCGATCGACTGGCCCTTTGCCTGCGGCACATTAATCGACGGACTTCGGCCGTCGCTCGATAATCCGAGGCCTCGGATAACGCCGTGAATCCGATCGCCGTCATGCAGTGCGTCGGGTAATCGCTTGAGCACGACGATCCCGGCGCCATCGCCGAACACCACTCCTTCTGCGCCGGCGTCAAACGGGCGACTCTGTTCCGGGGCCAATCCTTTGAACTGCGCGAACAGAGTGTTGTTCGCCGGTCCCGGCGCGAACACGCCGCCGGCAAAAACAAGATCGCACTCATCGTTCTGCAGACCCTTGATTCCGAAATAGACTGAATACAAGGACGACGAACAAGCGGTATCGACGACGTACGTCGGGAAACGCGAACCGGCGACCTTTTCGACGACGGCTTCGTAAATTTTGTGCTGCGAAAGTCGCTCTGCATCGCCGCGGTGATAGACGGAAATTTGGTCCAACAAATGACTAAAGGCGTCGTTGACGTGCGCGGGTTCATCGAGCGTCGCGACGATGTCGTGCACGCTGTCGCAGAAGAGCGCGTCGTCGTATTCCTTCGATCCGTCTGCGGTAGCGCCGAGGATGCATTGCAACCTCGTCGAGCTGGAGTGCTTCACTTTGAGCGAGGAAATGCTTTGTGCGAGCGCAAGCGCGAGAAGTTTTTGTCCGTTTGTGAGCGCGCGAAACTCATCGTTCGAATACGATCCGGCGAGGAGCGTCGCGTCGTAAGGAATCTCGGATATGCTGCCGTGCAAAAGCGTGTAAGTTTTGTCCGGTGTCGGAGATTTGCTCTCGATAAGGAAGTCAGACCTGGTTGACGGATCTGTAGCGCTGAGATCTGTGATCCCCGAGACGCCGTTCAGAATGTTTGACCAGTAGTGGTCCGCACCGTTCGCGCCCGGAAGCACACAACCCAGCGACACGATCGCGATCGGGATCTCTGCACACTGCTCCGTCGGGTATACGAGCTTCGGTTCGATACTCGGCTCTGTGGTTACATCACCACCACCAACAATCTGACGCGCCTTCTCGACGAGTTGCGACATCTCATCGACGATCGCTGAGATCGTCAGCGTCTGATCCGTGGCGGCGGGCGCCTCACCGATGATCTTTTCCAAGCCTTCGCGAAGACCCCCGGCAAGAATTAGCTCGGCTGGTGCGGTGAGCCACGTCTTGATCTCGGCAGCGTGCGCGGCAAGATTCTGCTCGATGATCTTCGTCACGATGTTGCCGGCGCCGCATTCGACGTAGTTCCGGTATCCACTCTCGTGAAGCGTTTTAACGACCGCCCTGAAATCGAGCGTGCGAATGAATTGCGACGACAACACCTGGGCCAGGTTCGTTCCCGGCGAGTACAACATCCTCTCCATGCAGAGAAACACGGGGATTCGCGCTTGTGCGAAAGTGAGTTTTTCCAGCGCGTCTCGAAACGGCGCGACTGCGCGATCGAGCACCGGTGAATGGTACGGATACCGGCTTTTCAGAAATGTGAGAGAAACGCCCTCGCTGTTGAGCAGACTTTGCAGTTCCTCTAGATCGGAACGCTTGCCGGACAAGACAGTCTGCCGCGGCTGGTTGATAACCGAAACTGTGACTGACTCCTTCTGCGCCCGTTCGAGGAAACGTTTCGCGCGCTCGAGATCGCAAGAGACAGCCGCCATCACACCAGCGTGCGCCATCGATTGAAGGGCTCGTACGCGATGCGCAACGATCCTTACTCCGGTTTCAAACGAGTAAACTCCGGCAGTCGCGAGTGCTGCCAACTCGCCAAAACTGTGACCAACGAGCAGCGCGGGTTTTACACCGGCAGCGATCAGTTTCTTCGCGATTAGAACTTCGCTGACGAAAATTCCGATTTGGTCCAGATCCGGGCAGGCTGACAGTCGTTGGTCGTGCTCACTATCGTCAGCGGCACTGACGAGCGAGAGAAAGTCGCCGTTCAACAGTTCTCGCGCGACTTCATTCGCCTGCTCGAAGTAGTGAGAGAACTCGGGATACGAGCTGTAGATCTCTCGCAGGAGTTGGTGAGAGTAGGCGCCTTGTCCCGGAAAAGTAAAAACTAAACCGGCATCGGTTTCACTGGTGGTCTCAGGACCGATCATTTTCCCACGTCCTTAAAAACTAAATTCTTTTAGCGACTTGTCGATTATTCGTGGATGGGAGGATTCGCGTGGCGCAGAGGCGATCTTTGCACCCAGTTGGCGAATAGGCTCTGGGAATATGTTCTTGATTTCGCGGCTTCCGGCCATTGTTCGTTCAGCGAATGAAGGATCTCTTAGTTCCTCCAGCAGGCTGTGATCGCTGCTGAGAAAGTGCGTGAGCAGAGGAGGAGCAGGCACCATCTCGTGAGTGTCTTTGTGAAGCAGAATCATCGTCTGGTATCCGCACGAAACTGGTTCGCCGTGCGAATCGATGATTCGGAAGCAAAGCCGGACGGTGCAGAGAGTCGGATTCTCATAACTCAGCAGAATGCCCACTTTGTCACCAAGACCGGCCGGAGCGAGGTTGAGGCTATACGCTTCGCGTGTCAGGACCAGGATGTCGCTCAACTGCTCCCGCCAGGTTCCTTGTTCCACTCTTGTTTCGAAGAGCAGCGTTTCGCGCGCGATGTTCTGGAATTTGAAGTTGGCCATATGGTGGTGCGACCCATAGGCCATCGTGTCGTGAAATAAGACCTGATACTGCATTGCGAAGAACGGCATATTGCCACCATTTCCCTGAACGTTACCGCTCGTGCCTTGGGCGCGGGTGCGGCTAATCGTCGACGTCGCCGAAGCGAAGATAGATGCGACGTCCATAGACGAGCAGCAGGGTCGCGATCACGAGAAACAAGACGAGAACGATCACCTGTACAACTCCATAAGAACCGCTGATCTTGAACGGGTTCAGCGGTGCGTTGGCTTCCACCAGACCTGTCCAATAAAGCAGCACGATTGTTATCGCGGTAAGCGCGCCGCCTCCCGCGGCCAGTAAGAACGCTCTTACTGCTGCGCGAATTGCGGAGTAGACCTTCCCGGCGATCGACATAAAGTTGAAACCGGGATCGTCGAGAAATCTCTGTAAGCGAAACAGCAGGCCGTTGCTGACATCGGCGATTTGCTGCGCCTTCAGGAAATTCCAGTCGTCGGGACCAAGCATCATTTGCCGCACGGCACACTTCTCGATGTCGCGCCGTGTTCTTCTCGCCACGCTCCTGCTGTACTTCTGAAATTCCTTGAAGACGTTGATCTTCGGGTGAAGTCGCGCCGCGACCGTGTCGTAAAGAAGCGTCGCGCGGATCATGCGCACCACGTTGCGTGGAATCGGCACCTGGTGCTTTCTGATCAGTTGGAAGAACCGCAGCCAAAGCCAGAAAGAGCTGCGCTCCCACCATTGCGCGTGGTTACTCTTGATGCCGTAGAAGCCGGTCCACCACGCGTCAATAAGATCTCTCTTGAACTGGTGGATTCCGCGCACCGGGTCCACCGGCTCCATGATGCCGATCACCATGTTGACCATGCCGGCGACGTCTTCCTGCGCGTAGTACTGATTGAGTTGCCACATCAAATTCCGATCGCGCTGCGAGAAGACACCACAGGCGCCGAAATCGATCATGATGATGCGGTTGTTTGGCTGTACGAGAATGTTTGCCGGGTGCGGGTCGCCGTGAAACAGCGGGCACTCGTGAAACGAATAGTAGCGCGAACGGACGAGCCGTTTTGCGAGTGTCTTGGGTTCGATGCCGAGGTCTTTTAACTCTGCAAGGAGCAGCTCGTTTCCTTCGTCTTTGGCTTTGATGATCTGCGAAACCCTGATGCCGTGGACGTATTCACTGACCATCACTTCCCGGCCGGAATACTCGTAGTAGATTTTGGGCGCAGTCACTTTGAGTTTCTTTCGTCGATTGTGATAGCGACGAAAGAGCTCCTGGTAGCGGGCCTCTCTCTTGAAATCAAGTTCTTCAATGAGTAGCGCCCGCAGTTCCAGCCGGAAATTTTTGGTCATTCCCGGGCGCCATATCGTAAAGAACTCGATCAGGTGCAGAGTCCAGTTGATTGCCTGCAAATCTGCCGCAAACAGCTTCTCGATGCGTGGCCGCCGAATTTTGACCGCGACCTCATCACCGGAATGCAGGACAGCTTTGTAAACACACGCGACTGACGCTCTGCCCACTGCGTCCCAATCGAAATAGGCGAACGCTTCCGCGACAGACTTTCCAGTCTGACGCTTGATTGCTGCCTCGATATCTTCAGGAGAAATGTTTTCGTCGACTTCCTCCAGGAAGTTTGCCAACTCGTCGCAATACGCTGGTGAGATCAGATCGGGTCGTTGCGAGAGCTGCTGGCCGACCTTGATCAGGACTCCGCTCAAGTTGTTGATCGTGTCGCGGAACTTGCGAGCGTTGGCGCGCTGCCGTTCTTCTTTGTCCGAGTAAGTGATCCGATGGAGGAGCCACCACAAACCGAAGATCGCGAGCCGGAACAGAATCCGTAACAGGCGCAAAAGGACCACGATCGCGTTGACGTCAGTTTGCGTCGCGCGAAGGGCCGCCTGAAAGGTGTAGCCCGGTGTCGGACTACCTTTGCTCACCGGCAGGTTAGTGTCCGTCAGAACGTCTTCGAAGAAAGTAGCGTCGTTCATTATTTGACTCGACCAGGACTTCAGAAGCGACACATGCTGAAAGGATTCATTGACGTAAACGGAAACACACGTCCGCTGCCGCCGCCCCTCTTTCGCTTCTTGCGATACAGGATCACGACCGGCACGACCGGCTTGTTCTGATCAGCTTCGGGCAAAGTTGAACGGGCGCGGGTGACGGCATCCGTCACTTCGTCCATCAGATAGC
>JAICGQ010000047.1 GCA_025923035.1 Pyrinomonadaceae bacterium
ATAATTGTCGAGCGTGAAGTCGACCTCTTTGCCCTCATCCTCAGGCCAGCGCGACGGCATCATCTCAACTTCGCTGCCTTCGTATTTCCAGAGTTCATTCCCTGACTTCAGATCCAACACATGGACCAGCGGACGCCGCTTGAACCCGTCGCGCGCGCGGTTCTTCGGATCCTTCACGAGGACGACCGCGAGCAGGTTGCGTTCCGGATCCACGGTCAGTTGCATCATCGCGCCTTTGATCTTCTCGCTGCGCCAAATCGAGTTTCCGGTCAACAGATCGACGGCTTCGATGCGCGACTTCTCGCTCTTCTCGAAGTTCAGCAGCAGCAGGTCGGTGGCAGGCACCGGCGCGACGTCTGTCTCGTCGAGCGAAGTATCTTTGCGACGCCAGAGCGTGTCGCCGGTGGATCCGTCGATCGCATAGAGCGATTTCTCCGTTCCGACAATAACCACGCCCATCTCGGTTGGTTGATAGAAGCGAACGTCTTTATCGAGCTTGGCCGTCCAGGATTGCGCCAGCGCAGGCAGGGAAGAGAGCAGCACGAACGACGCCGAAAGCAGTGCGGTACGACTTAACTTCATGCGACTAGCATAACCCAAATCTGATATGCTTGCGGCGCAACCAGTGAGTATGCGCGGCACGCAACATGGTAAGTAAGTTCGGAACCTTCCTCGTCCTGCTCATTTTAAGCGCGACCGTGTCGTTCGGGCAGTCTGTCGACGTCGGTTCGCCGACACCCGTGCGGTCGAACACCGTCAGCGGCAAGATCGCGGTGCGCGATCTCGGCGACTCGCGCTTGACGGATCACTACTTCGCCTTCACCGGCACACCCGGCGATCTCCTGATCACGGTTCAAAGTACAAACTTGAATGGCGACCTCGACGTGTTCACCGCGGTCACGTTGCGGCCGCTGTTGAAGCTGAGTCTTTACGCAGAGAGCACGGCTCCGGTTACAAAAGGAATCTATCTGCGCAAGCGTGAAGATCTGATTCTGCGTATCGAGGCACGGAGTCCGAACGATGATCCGGGAACGTATCGTCTGTATTTTGGCGGATCGTTTGAGCCGCTGCCGGGCGGGCCTGACATCGCCGAAGCCGAACCGGAACCGTCGCCTGAAACACCCTCAGTCGCAGGCCAAAAGGGAAGACGTGTTTCGTCTGTCGGCGCACGCATCGAAGAACCTGCGCCGCCCGTGACTGAAGTCGCCGCAGCGCCGACGCCAACACCCGAACCGACACCAGAGGCGAAACCGGCCGAGACGCCGAAGCCTGTCGTCACTGAAAAATCAACCGCGGAAACGGAAACTGCTCGAACGACCACTCCGACGCGTAACACTCGCGGACGCAGACCAGCATCACGCCGTCCGCCTCCGCCGCCAAAGGAAACGCCACCCGCGGAGGAAACAACGCCGGCCACTCGCACTGAGGAACCAAAGCGAGCGACTGAAGAACCAAAGCCCAAGCCTACTGCTCGTGAACCCGAACCAGAGGTTGGACCACGGCTCATCATCGAAACCAATGACGGGACTCTGATCAATCGTTCGATGAGCACAGTCAGGCGAGTGACCATTGAAAACGGCCAGGTGGTGGTCAGCAACCGCGACGGCACGGTTAACCGCATCTTGTTGGCGAATATCGTGAGGATGCAGATCGCCCAGTAGACCCGATAAAAAAATCCGCGCTTACTTCGATTTCAACTTAGCCAACGACTCACGAAACCGCGGGAGTTCCTCACTGCTCGGCGCCGCTTTCTCCAACTGCGCGATTGCTTCTTCAGCGCCTTTCGCGTCGCCCTTTTGCAGCTTCGTTTCAGTGAGTCCTTCCAACGCCCGCGTGTCTTCCGGCTTCATTTTGATCGCGGCGTTCAGCCATTTTTCGGCAGGTTCATAATGGCCGGCCTGGAGGTTTACCATTCCCAGTCCGATGACAGTCTCATAGTCGCTTGGTTTTAACTGGTTCGCTTTGAGCAGAAACTCGATCGACTGATCGTAGCGTCCGATGCGGTAGAACAGCTCCGCAGCTTTGACCTGCGCATCGAAGTTCTGCGGCTCCTTACGCGCCTTTTCGATGTCAGCGGTGACTTGCGCGCGCACCTCTTCCGGATTTCCGCCGGCGTTTTGCCCGCCAACGGGCGGATGATCCGCAGGCATCGATTGCGACACCGGCCCGGTGGTCGCCACCTTCTGGCTCATCGAACTGGCAAACATAAACCCGACGATGAAGCCAAGCAGTATTCCGATGATTCCGAAAAGTAGGTTTTCTCGCGTCATAGATTATTTGTTACCCGCAAGCTCTTTCGCTTCGTTGATCCGCTCCGTCATCATTTGCGCAAGTTCGGAATCGGACCCGACTTTCTTCAACACTCGTTCCCAGTATTGAATTGCTTTCTTGTAGTCCTTCGCCTGAAACGCAGCACTGCCGGCGAGTTGCAGCGCTTTTGCATTCTCAGGATCGATTTTCAAAGCCTGGTTGACCAGCTCCAGCGGCCGGCCTTCAAGCTTCTGCTGGTTCGCCATCGCACTGACGAACGCATACTCCGCCAACAAGTCAGCGTTGTTCGGCTGTAGTTCCGTCGCCTTCGCGTACGCACCTGCCGCTTCTCCGAATCGCGACATCGAATTGTACGAGCGCGCCAGCATGGCCCAACCTTCGGCGTCGGACGGATTCTCCTGCAGCCGCTTCGCCAGCGCCGCGACGTTTGCGTCGATCTGCGCCTGCGTGCGCTGTCCGGTCGGAGCTGCTGTCCGGGAAGCTGTGGCCGTTACACCGCCAGTCGGATCAGTGATGCCTTTCGGATTGCCGATTTGCAAATAGAAGATCACGGCGGCTATCGGTAGACCGAAGGCAATCGCGTAGGCCGTGCCTCGATTTGCTGCCGGAACAGTTGCGGCAGACTTGCGTGTTGGCGAAGCAGCAGCGGCGGCGGCCGCTGTGTCCTCGAGTAAGCGTCGTTCGATCTCGTCGCGGTCCTGCGCGTACTGCTCCTCGCCGATGATACCGTTCTTCAGATCGGCTTCCAGTTCAGAAAGCTGATCGCGATAGATCGCGATGTTGCTTTCGTTTGCAACGTCCTTTCGCGAAGTCCCGTTGCGTTGCAACGCGGTCGGCATGATGAACGCGAACGCGATAACGATGAAGAGAGCGCAGATTAACCAGAAGAGAATCATGATCGCAGCATCTCCTCCGCGCGCCGTCGTTCTTCAGCCGTTAACGGCTGATCGGGAATCGTGTCGCGTCGTTGTTTGATGTAGCGGAAGAGCACGACGAGCCCCGCGAGCAACAGGATGAACGGTCCGAACCACAGTAAATACGTCGTTGGCGTCACGCGTGGACGATACAAAATGAAGTCGCCGTATCGCTGCGTAAGAAACGCGACGATCTCTTTGTCGCTCTTGCCCTCCGCGATTTGTGTGCGTATCTCCCGGCGCAAGTCTGCGGCGATGCTGGACGGCGAATCCGCAAGCGTTTGGTTTTGGCACTTGAGACAACGAAGTTCGTGCGACAGTTTTGCGAGGCGTGCTTCGACGGCTGGATCGTCGCTTGGATTATCCTCCACCGGCACCTGCGCCGAACCCACCGGCGACAGCAGGCAGAGCAACAATAACGCTAGCAATCGTGAACGAGTCATCTGTTTGTTCACTGGCGATTCAGTTCCTGCACCAGGGGAAGAAGTTCTTTGTTCCAAACCTCCGGCATCACCGGGCCGACATGTCTGTGTCGAACGTTGCCGCTCTTATCGATGAGATATGTTTCCGGCGCTCCGTAGACTCCGAAGTCGATCCCGACGCGCCCGTCGAGATCGACGGCGCTCAAAACGTATGGATCACCCAGCTCACCGATCCACGCGAGCGCGTCTTCGGTTTTGTCTCTGTAATTGAGTCCGTAAATGGGCACGCCGGACTCTTTCGAATACCTGCTCAGGTACGGATGTTCCTCGCGGCATGCCATGCACCACGACGCCCAAACATTCATCATCCAAACTTTCCCTCGCATATCTTCGGAGGAAAACGTCTTCGCCGGATCTTTTAACTGTGGCAGCCGGAACGCCGGCGCGGGCTTGTCGATCAGTGCCGACGGAAGTTTGCTGGGATCGCGCCTCAGCCCGATTGCCAGGAAGATAACGAGAACGAGAAACAGACCGAGTGGAATTAGATAACGAAGCATATTACTTAAACTACAGATGGCACGGATGGCGGCACGGTGGCTTCCGGTTCTGTTTTGGCGACCGTCTCCATCGCGGCGCGTTCCTTTTGTCTAGCTAAAGCGTAACGACGATCGCTGAGCGCGAGTCCGCCGCCGAGCGCCATCAAAAGCGCCCCGCCCCAGATCCAACCGACAAATGGTTTGTAGTAGACGCGAACGCTCCACGCGCCGGATTGCACCTGTTCGCCGAGCGAGACGTACAAATCACGAAACAGTCCGCTGTCGATCGCTGTTTCGGTCATCACGTTCCCGCTTGCGTTGTAGTTTCGCTTCTCGGGATACATTCGCTCGATCTCTTTGCCGTTGCGACTGACGAGTATCTCCGCGCGCGCAGCCTGGTAGTTTGGTCCAACTGCGTTCGTCACGCTAATGAAGCGAAATTCATAACCACCGGCGCTTACAGTGCTGCCCGGTTCCATGCGCACGTCCTGCTCCAACTGGTACCCCGTTACCATCGTCACACCGACGATGAAAACTGCCACGCCAAGATGTGCGACCTGCATTCCGTAGTAACTGCGGCTCTGCGAGCGTAGTTTCTTAAACGTGCTGACCTGGCCGGACGTGACGCGTACGCGTTCCCACACGTTCACGACGATCGTGGAGACAATCCACACCGCCAGTAACAATCCGATGCTGACGAGCGGTTTCCACTGGCCCATCACAAACGGCAGCGCCGCTGCGCTGATCACGCTGACAACGAGCGCCCAACGAAGTCGAACGGCTAGTTCAGGCACGCTCGCTTTTTTCCAACGCGCGATCGGCCCAACGCCCATGAGAAACATCGCCGGCGCCATCAGCGGCACGAACACGAGGTTAAAATATGGCGGGCCAACAGAAAGTTTCCCCATATTCAACGCGTCGACGAGCAGCGGGTAGAGTGTTCCGAGTAACACCGATCCGGCGGCGACGGTGAGCAACACATTGTTCGCGAGCAACAGCGACTCCCGCGAGACGACGTCAAACTTGCCGCCGAGCCCGACTTGTTTTGCTCGCCACGCGTAAAGAATCAGCGAGCCGCCAATCACGACAACGAGAAACGCGAGAATGAAAACGCCGCGCTCAGGATCGGTGGCGAACGCGTGCACCGACGTCAACACACCGGAACGAACCAGGAACGTGCCCAGCAAGCTCAACGAGAAAGCCGAGATTGCGAGCAGCACGGTCCAACTCTTGAAGCCACCACGTTTTTCAGTCACGGCCAGCGAGTGGATCAGTGCAGTGCCAACGAGCCATGGCATGAACGAGGCGTTTTCAACCGGATCCCAGAACCACCAGCCGCCCCAGCCGAGTTCGTAGTAAGCCCAGAAACTGCCAAGCGCGATGCCGCAGGTGAGAAACATCCAGGCGACGGTGGTCCATGGCCGCGACCAGCGTGCCCACGTCGCGTCGAGACGCCCGCCGATCAATGCGGCGATCGCAAAGGCGAAAGCGACAGAGAATCCGACGTAACCCATGTAAAGCAGCGGCGGATGCGCGACCATCGCCGGATCCTGGAGCAGGGGATTCAGATCGCGTCCGTCGGGCGGAACCGGGAACAGCCGCTCGAAGGGGTTCGACGTCAACAGCATGAACAACAGGAAGCCGACGCTGACGATTCCCATCACGCTCAACACTCGCGCCGTCATCTCTTCGGGTAAGTGACGGCTGAAGAGTGAAACGGCAACGGTCCACAGCGCCAGCATCAAGGTCCACAACAGCAACGAACCTTCGTGCGATCCCCAGGTCGCTGCGAGTCGATAATGCAAAGGCAGCTCTGAATTGGAATTGGTGGCGACGTTGAGAACAGAAAAGTCGTTCGTGATGAAGGAGTACGCGAGACAACTGAAAGCGATCACCACGAAGATAAACTGCGCCTGCCCGGCTGGAGCAGCGAGCGCCATCCACGTGCGGTTGCCTGCTGATGCGCCGTAAAGCGGCAGCGTCGCCTGCGTCAACGCAAGAAACAACGCGATGATGAGTGCAAACTGACCAATTTCAGGAATCATTTTGTTTAGAGCTTAGTACTTTGTACTTTGTGCTTTGTAGTCAAAAGCGACTGTGCCGCTGAGCGAGCAAAGTACAAAGATCAAAGCACAAAGCACTAGCTTTCGATTAGTAAACCACGGATTTGGAAGCTTCCTTAGCGTGCTTGGCCTTGTCGATCGCGTCGCCGGCTTCGGGTGGCATGTAGTTCTCGTCGTGTTTGGCCAGCACCTCTTCGGCGCGGAAAATGCCATCGTCGCCGAGCCGACCCTGCGCCACGCAACCGCGGCCTTCCTTAAACAAGTCCGGAAGTATTCCTTTGTAGACTACGGGAATGCTCGCCGCCGTGTCTGTGACAGTAAACCGCACCGTCAATCCGTCGTTGTCGCGTTGGAGCGTGCCCTCTTCGACGAGGCCGCCGATGCGAAACGTCCGGTTGACGGGCGCCTCCTTCGCGGCTACCTGCGTGGGACTAAAAAAGAAGACGAGATTGTTTTTGAAAGCATTGGCGACGAAAAACGCCGCGATGCCGAGCCCCGCCAGCCCGGCCACAATAATTCCAATCCGTTTATGACGTCGTTTCATTGGCGCTCCCTGTCAAAACCGAAGGAGAAACAGAACTCGACCGTTGTTGTTGCTGCTGTTGCTGTTGCCTGAGCGCTTTCTGGCGCTGTTTCAGACTCACAACTTCCCAGACGATGAAGATCAAGGCAAAGATATAAGATCCCCAGACATAAAAACCATAGGCGCCCATCGAAAGATCTGGCCATTTCATCAGACGTTCACCTCCGCAAAGCGAGATGCGTTCTGTTCGCGTTCAAGAATAATGCAGCGCAACCGGATGAGCACAATGGCCACCGAGTAAAACCAGCACGCTGCCAGCATGATCAGCATCGCCGCCAGCATCGGCGCGGCAATGGTTGGCTTTCCGAGTATGCGAATGCTTGCGCCCTGGTGCAGTGTATTCCACCACTGCACTGAAAAGTAAATGATGGGAACATTGATCACGCCGACCAGCGCGAGCACCGCTCCCGCGCGATCAGCGCGCCGCGTGTCGTCGATGGCCGACTGCAAAGAAATAAAGCCGATATAAAGAAAGAGCAGAATCAGCGTGGAGGTCATGCGTGCGTCCCACGCCCAGTAAGTGCCCCACGTCGGTTTTCCCCACAACGCGCCGGTCACGAGTGAAAGCAAGGTGAACATCGCACCCGTGATCGCGAGTGCCGACGCCATCATCGACGCCAGACGCGCGTTGAATGCCCAACCGATCCCGGCGTAAATCGCCATCAGGACGTAAAGAAACATACCCATCCACGCTGCGGGGACGTGAATAAAGATGATTCGGTATGCATCGCCCTGCTGGAAATCAGTCGGGGCGACGAAGAATCCGACGTACATGCCGACCGCGAAGAGGATGGCCGAGGGAATCGCAAACCACGGGATCATCTTTCCGGCGAGCGGGTAGAAAGTTGCGGGCGATGCGTATTTGTAGAGATTCATGGCTTCGTAGTTACAACTCTGTCTGTATTTCTCTTAAGCGCTTTTGTGCCTTGTTGCGGCTCACTCGACGGAAATCCGAAGCGCTGCCGCCGTCGCCCATGGGGAGAAGATGAGCGACACGATTGCAGAAGCTCCAAGTAGATACAAATGCGGCGCAGGAGTCGTACCCATGATACTCGCTTCCACCGCCCCGGCTCCAAAGATCAGCGCCGGAATGTACAACGGCAAAACGAGTATCGAGATCAAAACTCCACCGCCACGCAATCCCAGTGTTAGTGCTGCTCCGACTGACCCGATCAAACTCAATACCGGCGTACCGATCAACAAGCTCAACACCAGTATCCAAAGCGTGTCGTTGGGAATATCAAACTGAAGCCCAACGAGCGGCGCAATCAACACCAGCGGAATCTCTGAGACGATCCAGTGCGCCAAAACCTTCCCGAGAACGACCATGAACACCGGTTGCGGCGTCAACAGGAGTTGTTCCAGCGTGCCGTCCTGATGATCGTTGGCAAACAACCGGTTCAACGACAGCATCGACGCGAGTAACGCCGCCACCCAAATGACGCCGGGAGCGATCGACCGCAACAACTCCGTCTCGGGCCCGATTCCCAGGGGGAACAGGCTGACGACGATAATAAAGAAGAAGACGGTCGACAGTATGTCAGCTCGGCGACGCCACGCCAGCGTCAGATCGCGCCAAACGATCCAGCGCAACATCGATAAGCTCGAAGGGGAGTTCACGTTGCGAGTTCGAGTCGTTGGCTCGACCCTGCCGCTATCGCCAAATCCTGATGCGTCGCGACAATGGCGATGCCGCCGCTTGCCAGGTGCTCTTCAATCAAAGATCTAATCAAGTCAACGGCGCTTTTGTCTAACGAGGTCAGCACCTCGTCGAGCAGCCACAGCTTCGTGTTGCAAGTGAGCAGTCGCCCGAGCGCCACTCGTCGACGCTGACCTTCCGACAAGAGTCGTGCCGGAAGTGATTCGCGTCCTGCCAGGCCCATTCGCGCGAGAACCTCACGCGCGCGATCTTTGGTTACAACGATACCATTCAGTGCGTTTGAGATGCGGAGGTTTTCAATCGCGCTCAGCTCGTCTTTCACGCCGTGGCGGTGGCCCAGGTAGGTGACGGAGGTGAAAAAATCCTCAGCGAGTGAGCGAATACTCTCACCCTGCCATTTGATCTCGCCTTCGGCCGGGGCCAGCAGTCCGCAGAGAATCCGCAGCAAACTGGTCTTGCCGCTGCCGTTCGGTCCAGTGACCTGAAGATACGTTCCCGCCGCCAGTGAAAGATCAAGACCGCTGAAGAGCCGCCGATCCCCACGCACACATCCGAGCTTATTTACTTCTAAGAGTGTCGGTGCAACCACAGAGCCACAGATATAACTGATAACCCGCGAAAGGTCTACGCCCAAGCGTCATAAGGCCAGCCCAAGTCGAAGAAGAAAGCCCTTTCGGCGAACAACTCTGTTTTGTCGGCTTCGCCGCCCGACGTTCACCATTCAAACTTGCAGGCATCACTTTGGTTGCACCGGGCCTTTCGCTTTCAGCCATTCGGTCCAGCCGCCCTTCAGGACACGCACGCGGGTGAATCCTGCTTCCTGAAGAGTCTGCGCGGCGCTGATGCTCGATTCGTCCGCCGGACACGCGCAGTAAGTGACGATCTCTCGATCTTTCGGCAGGTCTTTCAACGGCGCGTACTTCAAACGGCTCTTGATCCGCCGCACCTTGAAATGAAACGCGCCCTTGATCGTCGTCTGACTCGCCGCATAACCCTCCGAACCGCGCACGTCGATGATCGTGACGGCTTCGTTGTTGTTCAGCTTCGCCTTTAGTTCTTCGGCGGTGATGGTGGCGATCTGCGGTGTTTGTTGTGCGTGAGCGCGCAGCGGTTTCTCCGCGTGAGCGCGCATCGTCCGTGGCTTGTGGAAGATGCCGCTCTCCGTTTGCGGCCTGAACGTCTTCGGGTCGTACCACGAATACGTCGACACTGCGTAGTAGAGATAACCCGGAGTACCGTTCAGATTTTCAGCGATCAGATCTCCCTGCGGTCTGGGCAACTTGCGGCCGGTGTTTGCGGTGACGAATTCCTTCGACGTCCGCACTTTCAAATCGTTGCCAACGACGTTCTTCAGCACAAACGTTTGCGTCGCTTCCGGGTCGCGCCAGCCGTTAGCGCCGTAGCCGTGAATGACTGCCAGCAACACCTCGTCGCGCCTGATCTGCAGCGGCGACGCGGTTCCGTTCGCCAACGGATCGCGCACCAGCCACGGCGGATACTCCTGGTTCATCTCGGTCACGTTTTCGGGTTTCAGGATTACGGCGAGATCCTGCGAAGCATCGCCATTGAAATCTCCGGTAACGAAATTCGGATTCTGATCGGGATGCATTACCGCAGCGTCCTTAAATACTCGTTTGACCGCGTCCTGCACCTCGGGAAGTTTCGCGTCACGTGGCGTGTCGACTTTGACCGCCGCAGTTGCGGGAGCAGGTGGTTGGTACGTCGGAGGTTTTTCAACTTCCGCACGTTTAGCAGTCGAACAACCATAGAGGAAGACAATCAAGATGAAAAATAAATACCTGATCATTGATCACCTCGCAGGAGACCGAAGCCCGCCGGATCGCAAATGCTCCGGCGAGCTTCGGGATAGTGCCTCATCGGATCGGTGTGCTGCTGTATGTCATAGCGACAACACAAACGCGATGAGATCGTTTCTCTGCGATGCCGTCAGGGCGTTGAAATTATTTCGCGCTGCGGTTCCCTGGCCGGCGTGCAGTTGGATCGAGTCGAAAATGGTGATGTTCAGTCCTTCATGCATCAGCCTGTTGCGGGCGCGAATGCCCCACAGCGGCGGCGTGCGCAGTTGGTTGGCCGTTGCCTGGCCAGCGTTCTGCACGATGCCGTCGCCCGTGCCGACGTTGTGAAGAGCAAAGTCGCTGAACGGGTGAATGATCTTGTTGCCCAGAGCTGCCGGAACGGCGAAAGCTCCGCCGTTGATCAGCGTGCCGGGAGCAGCAGTTACAAAAGTGCGCGTATGGCAAACCGCACATCCGACGCTGTTAAATAGCGAGTCGCCTCGGGTGACCGCGGCGGTGATCGGACCGCGGCGTGGGGCGCGAGTTGCGGCCATGAAGTCGGCGAAGGCAAGCACGTCAAGTCCGTCGTCTTCCGGATCCTCAACCGGATCGAAAGGAGACGGGAACGTAACGTTGACAACGCCGTCAGCAGTGCTGGCTGGGTTTTCGTGCGTGCCCGCATCGGGCGCGCTCGAGCTGCGACCGCCGAAGCCATCGAACGGGTTAGTGATACCCATCTCGTTGAGGTAGGCATCGCCTGAGAACGAGACGAGGCTTGCATGTTGCGCCTTCCAGCCGAACCGGCCGATGCGGAGCGTGTTGTTGGCCTCCGTCACCGGAACTTGTGTGAGAGTGCCGCGTTGGGCCAGCGGCTGTGCGGCTACGTTGTTTTGGAGGGCCGCGTTTGCCAGGCATTCCACAAAACCATCGCCGAGCGTGCTCAACGTGATGCGGAAGGCTTTAACCGTCTCAGCCGTTGAGATGTGCTCCACGATGCGAGCATCCGTCGCACGGGCGTGGACCAATTGACCGCCGGGGGCGTCAACGAAAGCACCGTTGGTAATGTGACCAGCCCTGAATTCCATCTGCTGGCCGAATGCGCCGACGTCGACTGACTGGTGGCATTCGACACAGCCTACGTCGTTGTAGGTTGGTCCAAGTCCGTCCTCTATGGTTTCGCGTTCAGAGAAGATGAACTTGTTGTCTTCGAATCTGCCGTTTCCGCGGGCAGTTGGCGGTTCTGGTTCATTTACGCATTCGTCGATGGGCGTGCCTTTGACACCGAAGCCGTTGAACAGATCGTCAGTTTTGGCGTCCATGTCGGTCGTCAACGCTTCGGTTGCGGTTTGGCCTTCGACGGTTTGCGGTTCACTCAGTGGTAACACAAGCGCAACCGCAAACAAGACGAGAGCAAGGATGGGTAAGAGTTTCCTCATGACACTTCCTCCTAAGGAGCTGCAAAAACACGTGGTGGAAACGGAAGGGTTTCAGTTCGCCCGTGCGCTGCGAACTGCAAGGTCCTGCCCGTAGTTGTAAACGCGTTACCCGGCTTGAAGAGGCAGCTCCAGCCTCTGGGGGTGGACTAGAGTGATGAGTCCCCTCACAAAGAAGCAGCTAAGGCAGGGCCTTAGTTGTGAAGGAGAGGGCAGGACATCGAGATCCTGCTCGAACGGATGCAATTAACTGGGCTTGCTTGTGTCAGTCGGGAGGTCGGCGGCACTCTAGTCCCGTTCGTTTTGCTTGTCAAGAGAATAGTCAAGAGAATAGTCGGAGAATTATCGGAATTGTGTGAATCAGTGTAATCTGTCGTTCTCTTATGCGCAGAGCGTTCCCGTTTACAGCGATAGTCGGCCAGGAAGAGATGAAGCTGGCGCTGATTTTGAACGTCGTCGATCCATCGATCGGCGGCGTTTTGATCATGGGCCATCGAGGGACCGGGAAGTCGACCGCGGTGCGTGCGCTGGCTGATCTCCTGCCGCGAATCACGATAGTAGATGGTTGTTTGTATAACTGCGATCCGGCTGACGAACGAAATCTTTGCAGTGACTGTGCTGAACGTTCGACACGTCCCGCGAAGACTGCGCCCGTGACGGTCGTTGAACTGCCGCTTGGCGCTACCGAAGATCGTGTTTGCGGAACCATCGACATCGAACGGGCGCTCACGCAGGGCCGGAAGACATTCGATCCCGGTTTGTTGGCGCGTGCCAATCGCGGTTTTCTCTACATCGACGAAGTGAACCTGTTGGAAGACCATCTCGTCGACCTCCTGTTGGACGTTGCCGCGACTGGCAGAAACAGAGTCGAGCGCGAAGGCGTTTCCGTCGAACACCCGTCGAGCTTCGTGCTGGTTGGTTCCGGCAATCCGGAGGAAGGTGAGCTGCGGCCGCAGTTACTGGATCGTTTTGGACTGCACGCGGAAGTTGTTACCGAGACTTATCTCGACAACCGCGTCGAGATTATCGAACGACGCGAAGCATACGATCGCGATGCGGAGGCTTTTTGCGAAGCTTACGTCGAGGACCAGGAGGTCTTGCGCAAGCGGATCACGCGGGCGCGGGCGAGTTTGCGAAAAGTGACGGTTGATCGATCGCTACTGTCGAAGATCGCGCAACTCTGCGTCGATCTCAAAGTCGATGGTCATCGCGGCGAGTTGACGATCATGCGCGCGGCGCGTGCGTTGGCGGCGTTTGAAGGACGTCGTTCGGTTAACGAAAACCACGTGAGGCGTGTGTCGGCGATGTCGTTGCGGCACCGTTTGCGGCGCGATGTGTTAGACGAAACGGCGAAGAGCGAGAAGATCGATCAAGCGGTTGACGATGTGATACCGCGAGCGCCCGAGCCGCACGGCGGCGATCGAAAAGGTGAGGCAAAGACGCAGCCTGACACGCCGCGTAAAGCGAGGAACCCTGATGGACCAAGACAGCGATCGGCGGCGGCTGGCGGTGGCGGTAAGACAAACACCGCTGAGACGACGTCACCGCCGGCGGTTGAAAATCAATCGCTCGAGTCGCCGCTGGAAGACCGACTGCGCGCGATGATGCCGAATCGTGGCGACAAGTCGCAGGCACACAGCCGACGCGCGTCGGGAATGAAAACCGTGCCGTCACAATTGCGTGGCCGGTACACGCGCGCCGTGAGTTTCAAGCGAACCGGGGCGCGGATCGCGATCGACGCCACACTCCGCGCGATGCTCTCATCAAGCCAACCGCGCGTTTCCTCCAGCGCGCTTCGTTACAAACTACTCAAACACAAACGAGGCACGCTCTTCGTGTTTGCCATCGATGCGTCAGGCAGCATGGCGGCAAACCGAATCGCGCGCGCTAAGAGCACGATTCTGAAGTTGCTCAAGAAGTCGTATCTGAATCGCGACAGCGTCGCGATCGTTTCGTTTCACGGAACGACGGCGAATGTCGACTTGATGCCGTCGCGAAGCATTCTGCGCGCGCGACGCGTGCTTGATTCGCTGCGTATGGGCGGCAGCACGCCGCTGAGCGCCGGACTCGCCAGCACGATCGAACTGTTGAAGCTGGTGGGCGATCGCTACGGCGAGAACGTCGTGTTACTGTTCACCGACGGCCGTTCGAATGTGCCGCTGCGCCGCAGTGCTGTTAACGTGCGCGTACTGCGGCAGCTCAAGATCGAGATGGAACTACGCGAACTCATGCTCGAGCTCAAGCAGATTCGGGCGCACGTCGTGGTGGTCGATACGCAAAAGGAATTTGAATCCAGTAAGGAAACGAAGAGGCTCGCGTCGCTCTTGCAAGCGCAGTTTGTAAAACTTACCCCGGCTGTTCCCTGATTCGTGACTAAAACCAGAGACGAGAAAGTTCTCGAACTTTACGAGCAATTGCTCGAAATCGAGCAGCGGCTGATCCCGACCGGTCTGCACGTCTTCGGCCGCCCGTCACCGCCGCGCGAACGAGGCGACTTGTTGAAGGCGATCGCGTCGTTCGATCGACCGGAAGCTGGCCTACGGGCGTTGCCGGAGGAATTTGCAGATGAAGCAATCCGCGAGTTTGTCGCGAATGGCGCTGATGCTGCAGTTCATTGTTTGGAACAACGCGGCTTAGCTGCGGAAACGACGCGCCCGGTTTTTGCACTTCTTGAAAACGTATCCACGAAGCTCGAAACAAATACGGAGATCGATTCGCTTGTGCGCGCTCTGCGCGGCGAGTTCATCGAGCCTGGACCAGGCGCGGACATCGTTCAGAATCCTGACATCCTGCCGACGGGACGCAACACGCACGCGCTGAACCCGTACGGCGTGCCATCCGCTGTCGCGTTTGCGCGCGGAAAGATCGTCGCATCCAGTCTTCTTAATAGATACAAAGAAGAGAACGGTCGTTATCCCGAAGCGATGGCGCTCGTGCTTTGGGGACTCGACAACATCAAGACGCAAGGCGAAGGCGTGGCGCAGGCGCTGTGGCTGCTAGGCGTCCGTCCAGTGCGTGACGCACTGAACCGCGCGACCGACGTCGAAGTGATCTCGCTCGAGGAACTCGGCCGTCCGCGGATCGACGTCGTGATGACCGTGTCGGGAATCTTTCGCGATCTCTTCAGCCCGACCGTGCACTTGTTAGACAAGGCCGTCCGGCTCGCGGCGAGTCTCGACGAACCGCTGGACGAGAACTACGTCCGCAAGCATGTGCTCGAACAAATCGCGCAGGACAATTGCGACGCCGACGAGGCCGCGACGCGCGTCTTCTCGAACGCGCCGGGCAACTACGGCACGAACGTGAATTTCATGGTCATGGACTCGCAGTGGGAGCGCGAAGAGACGCTCGGCGATCTGTTCGTGACTCGCAAGTGCTTCGCTTACGGGAGAGATTCGAAAGGACAGACCATCGAGGGCAGGGAAGCGCGCATCGCCATGGACCGCGCGCTGTCGCGCGTCGAGGCGACTTATCAAAACATCGACACCTTCGAAATCGGACTCACCGACGTCGATCACTATTTCGAATACCTGGGCGGGGTTTCGAAAGCGGTGGAGAAGCGTGCGCAGGCCCGTCCGTCGATCTATCTGTCTGACAGTCTCTCGCGCGATGTGAAGATTCGCTCGCTGGAGGAGACGGTGCGTCTCGAGACGCGTGCGAAAACGCTGAATCCGAAATGGTACGAAGGCATGTTGCAACACGGGTTTCGTGGCGTTGCGGAGATCGAGAACCGCGTGTCGAACACGTTTGGTTGGAGCGCGACGGCCGATGCCGTTGACGATTGGATCTATTCCGAAGTCGCAAACACGTTTGTGTTCGACGAATCGATGCTGGAGCGGTTGAAAGAGTTGAATCCGCACTCGGCGCATGCGTTGGTCCAACGACTGCTCGAAGCGCACGGGCGTGGCTACTGGGAAACGGATCCGGACGTGTTGGAGAAGTTACAGGAGATCAGTCACGATCTGGAAGACCAGTTGGAGGGCGTAGCTTAGCGATGCGAATCACGGTCCTGTACGTGGGTTCGAGCCTGCTGGCGCCGCTCAAGAACGCGGAGCGCGAGATCAATCGCGCTTACGGTTTGGATCTGCGCGTCGGCGCGTACAACTTCGGCGCGCCGTTGAGCGATCGCGAGTGGCAGGACGTAGATCGCGATCTCGCTGAGACCGATATTGTATTCGTCATTCACGTAATGGACGGCGAGAACGCCTCGCGACTCGTCGCTGCCCTCGACGCTTATAAAGATCGACACGATGCCGTGATCGTCATCAACTGCATGCCCGAATTGATGCGGCACACGCGCATGGGTCGATTGGATGTGAGCCGGATCGCGTCTACCGGCGGATGGATCGGAAGTCGCGTCAAACGCCGCAATGGCGCGAGGCACGGACATCAGTATTTAAAACTCGTCGATCGACTCCCGGGCATACTCAAGTTCATTCCCACTGCCGGCGCGCTCACCGACGCGAAACATTACCTGTATCTCTTTTGCTATTTCCTGCAACCGACACCGGCGAACATTCAGTCGATGCTGTTGTACGCGCTGAAGCACTACGTGCGTGACAAGCGACTCAAAACGGTCAAGACGGCGGCGCCGCAGCAAGTGCGATCCGTCGCGATCTATCATCCGGACGCAACGGATCTATTCGACACGTTCGCAGCTTATGAGAAGTGGCACAACGCGAAAAAGAAAAAGCGGCTGCATCCGGATTCGACGCTGGGATTGCTGTTGATGCGTCCGCAAGTGGTGAGTAAGACGACGAAGCACTACGACGCGCTGATCAGAGCAATCGAAAACGAAGGCTTGAGTGTCGTTCCCGCGATCGCGACGTTGATGGACAACCGTGAGGCGGTTAGTCGCTTCTTCCGCAATGGCTCACCGCGCGTCAGTCAGATCGTGTCGCTGACTGGATTTAGTTTTGTTGGTGGTCCGGCGATGAACGACAGCGCAGCCGCCGCGGAGTTTCTGCGCGAACTAAACGTGCCTTATCGATCCGCCGTCAGTCTCGACACGCAAACAATCGAAGCATGGCGCGAATCGCCAACCGGCTTGAATCCAGTACAAGCGGGAATGCAGATCGCGATACCGGAGATCGACGGCGCCACTGAGCCTTTTATTTATGGTGGTATACCAGTCAGGGGCCAAGAGCCTGCCCCGCTCGAAGATCGTTGCGCGCGGTTTGCGCGGCGGCTGAAGCGTTGGAACAACCTCAGAACGGCCAGGCGCGATCGCGTCAAACTCGCCGTCGTGCTGTTTTGTTTTCCGCCGAACAAAGGAAACATCGGAACCGCAGCGGACCTCGACGTCTTTCCCAGCGTGTTCGATCTGCTAGAGCGACTCGCGAGCGACGGTTATCGAGTCGACGTTCCTGCCACCGCCGATGAACTACGCGAAAGATTATTGGGCGGGAACTCTGAAGAATTCGGCGCGCCGGCAAACGTTGCTTATCGAATGCCGACTACCGAATACCTGCGTTTGTGTCCTTATGTGAGGGACGTTGAAAAGGATTGGGGCGCCGCGCCGGGCTCGATCAACTCGTTCGGCGACGATGTGTTAATTCAAGGCGTGACACTCGGCAACATCTTCATCGGCGTGCAACCCACGTTCGGCTTTGAAGGCGATCCGATGCGGTTGATGATGGCGCGCAGCGGCTCGCCGCATCACGGCTTCATGGCCTTCTACACGTATCTCTCGAAAGTCTTCAACGCTGATGGCGTAATTCACTTCGGCACTCACGGCGCGCTCGAGTTCATGCCCGGCAAACAGATCGGCCTCTCAGGCGAGTGCTGGCCGGACCGTTTGATCGACGAACTGCCAAACTTCTACGTCTACAGCGTCAACAATCCATCCGAAGGCTCGATCGCCAAACGCCGTTCGTATGCAGAATTGATTTCCTATCTCACTCCACCGATCGAAAACGCGGGTTTGTATCGAGATTTGGCTGGACTGAAAGACCTCGTGATGGCGTACCGGCAATCAACCAACGAAAATGAACGTGAGAAGCTCTTTGAAGCTATTGAGACATTAAGCCGCGAGCTTCATTTTTGATCACGAATTATACGAGTTTTAAACTCGTCGGGGTCGACACGATGTCGAAACGCTTCTTCGCCATCGATCGTGATGACAGGAATGTCGTACTTATATTTTCTTAGCAGCTCGTTGTCAGATTCGATGTTCACTTCTTCGAGCGTGTAGTGATCGGAGCAATTTGATTTTTCGATTGCGGCCTTGGCTTCGTCGCAGAGGTGACACCCGGGCTTCGAATAGACGATCACGTGAGCTTTACTCAACTGAGCTACTCCTTAATAACTTCTTGCCAGCTAATCGAGAAACGGTTATAAATAGCACGCCGACCACATTATATTTTGTTTGATAGGTGCGGCGCTCTTCATGTTTAAGCAAAAAATTGGCTTTGCTGCGCAGAGAGTGATCCCTGTTCGTCGGGGAGTTGTATAGTCCGTCTCTGTTAGTAAAGTCGAAGTGTACCCTCGGGAAGTTCGCAACGCCTAGCAATCAGGATTTGAATCGACGGAGGTTTCGACTTGGAAAGTCAAGCCGATCAAATCACGCCTGCAAGCGCGACAGCGGTCAGCGCCCCGCCGCGGGCGTCTGCACCGGCGAAACCAGCAGCGGCAGTTGTAGAGACAACCGCGGATCCCCCGGTCAACAAAATGCGACGACGCATCGTTTGGGCGTCGATCGCAGGTGCTCTCACCACTTTCTTTCTGATGTTCGTCCGGTTTTTTCTGCCGCGGTCTATTCTGGAACCGTCTCCGATCTTCCGCATTGGATCGCCTGCTGATTACGCGCTGGGTGTCGATACTAAGTGGCAGCAGCAGTACCGCATTTGGGTGACCCGCACGTCTGACCGTTTGTTCGTCATTTACGCGGTGTGCACTCATCTCGGCTGCACGCCCGACTGGAAGGCCAGTGAAAACAAGTTCAAGTGCCCGTGTCACGGTAGTGGTTACGACAGCGAGGGCATTAACTTCGAAGGTCCGGCGCCGCGTCCGATGGATCGCGCGAAAGTCACGCTAGATCCGGAAGGACAGATCGTCGTCGACCTCGGCACACTCTTTAAGTGGCCCAAGGGCGAGCGCAACCAGTTTAACGACCAGGACAGAGGCGCTTACATCAGCGTGTGAGGTTGGAATGAACGATCCACCAACTGCCGTTGGTGGGATTTAAGAATGCGTGGTTTG